>JAEXJH010000562.1 GCA_023445955.1 Pseudomonadota bacterium | reverse complement strand
CGGCATCTGCATGTCCATCAGCACCGCATCGAAACTGGCCTCGTCGAACGCCTTCAGCGCCGCCTCGCCGTCGCCGACCATGGTCAGGTCGACGCCGAACGGCTCCAGCACGATCTCGACGACCTTGCGGTTGGTGGGATGGTCCTCGGCGACCAGCACCCGCATGCCTTCCAGCGAGATCTCGCGATCTTCCTCGACCTCGGTCTGCGCCATGTTCGCGCAGCGCGCCAGCGGCAGCAGCACCTCGAAGCGCGCGCCCTGCCCCGGCGTGGCGTCGGCGCTGATGCCGCCGCCCATCATCTCGGCCAGCGCCGCGCAGATCGACAGGCCCAGACCCGTGCCGCCGAACTGGCGGGTGATCGACTGGTCGGCCTGGACGAAGCGCTTGAACAGGCGATCGCGCACGCCGACGTCGAAACCGACACCAGTGTCGCGGACCACGAAGCGGACCTTGTCGCCGACTCGGTCGACCTCCAGCGAGACCTCGCCCTCGCCGGTGAACTTCACGGCGTTGGCCAGGAGGTTGGAGAGGATCTGGCTGATCCGGCCCGAGTCGCCCTCGTATGTCCCCTCGGCGTCCGGCGAGACCGACCAGCGGAACACCAGGTGCTTGGCCTCGGCGGCGGCGGCGTGCAGCTCGGCCATGCCCCGCACCAGCTGGGCCAGGTCGAACGGCCCGGTGGTCAGCTGGAACTCGCCCGCCTCGATCTTGGAGACGTCCAGGATGTCGCCCAGAACCTGCTCCAGCAGACGCCCGGACGACGAAACCAGGGCCGCCAGCTCGCGGCGGGCCACCGGATCCTCCTCGTCGGCCAGGCGGTCGCCAATGGCGATGACCCCGTTCAGCGGCGTGCGCAACTCATGGGACATGTTGGCCAGGAACACCGACTTGGCTTGATTGGCGCGCTCCAGCTCGGCGGTGCGCTCGGCGACGCGGTCCTCCAGCGAGCGGCGCAGTTCCTCGTTGCGGTCGCGCTGGCGGCGCAGGGCGCGGGCCAGAGAGCCGATCTCGTCCGTGCGCGCCTCGATTGGCTCCGCAGCGGCGGGATCGCCTCGCCGCTGGGCTTCGGCAAGAGCCTCCAGCGGCGCGGCCACCATCTGGTTGGTCAGGCGGTAGAGCAGCAGCACCTGCAGGGCCACGCCGATGAAACCGAACAGCAGCACCCACGAGGCCGTCTTCAGCGACGACCAGACGATGTCGCCCGACGGGAAGCTCATCAGGAACCACCAGCCCGGTTCCACCAGGCGACCATAGGCGACGAGGCGGTCGCCCTTGGGCGTCATGGTCGTGCCGACGCTGCGCTTCTGGGCGCGGATCGCGTCGACCAGGTTCTTCAGGTCGTTGTCGGTCTCGAACTTGCGCAGCACGGCGACATCGACCACGCCGTTGTGGGCCAGCCCCTGGGCGGCCACCAGCTCACCGTCGTCGGCCACGATCAGGTTGCGACCGCCCGGCAGGGCGTCGCCCACGGCCCGCAGCAGGTAGCTGTCCAGCGACAGGCTGGTCCCGAACGCCCCCATGAACTGGCCGTTGTAATAGAAGGGCGTCATGCAGGCGGCGTTGCGCCCCCGACCGCTGGGATCGGAGATCAGTCGCCGCAGCTTGGTGCACTTCATCACCCGCTCGGGATTGTTCTCCGGCAGGGTCAGTTGGGTCATCTCCTCGCCCGAGATGCTCAGGGTCGGCGGCGCGTCGCGACGGTAGTAGAGCAGCTTGTCCGGACGCTGCGGCCCGAACATCACCAGTCGCGTGCGCGGGGTGAAGAAATAGAAGTTGTCGTAGTGGCGGCTCTCGGTCTCGCCGGCGGCGGCCACCACGTCGGTAGCGGCGACGAACAGCGCCTGCTCGGCCGCGCTCATGCTGTCGGCGTAGGGCAGATAGCCCCCGATGCCGTAGATGTAGCGGTTGCCGATCCGAGCCCCGTCGAACAGACCGTCGACCGAACGCCGCGTGCCGTCGCCCTTCGCCGGGAAGAGCCGCTCGAACTGGGCGTGGATCTCGGGACCGTCGCCCAGGGCCAATCGCCGGGTCAGAGCCTCGCCCGCTGCGTCGTGAACCTTGACCAGGTCGGAGAACAAGCGGTCCTCGGTCTTGACCCGCTCGCCGACATATTCGGCCAGGTGCCGGGTCTGGGTGTCGGCCGCACTTTTGCGCACGAAGACGAAGGCCGCCGCGGTCGCGACGCCCGTCACCGCGATGGACAGGATCGCCACCATGGTCAGAAGCCGACGCGCCAACGGCGTCGTCACTCCAGCGATCGTTGCCGGACTCGTGTTCAAACCCCCTCCGTGACCCCTGCCCCCGGGTCCGTCTTCCCTAAAACCCTACACGCCAAACCTGAACTTGATCGTAAGGGCCAAGCGACCCGCTTTTCCCTCGCGACGCAACAGTCTATAGCCTCCCCGTCCGCGCCGCGTGCTGGCCCTGTGCGCCAGAACGCCGCAGGCGCGCCACCGCCAGAGGAACACCCCCGCAAATGGCCAAGATCAAAGTCGCCAATCCCGTCGTCGACATGGACGGCGATGAAATGACCCGCATCATCTGGAAGCTCATCAAGGACAAGTTGATCTTCCCGTACCTGGATCTGGAACTGGACTACTACGACCTCTCGGTCGAGAACCGCGACGCCACCGACGACCAGGTGACGATCGACGCGGCCAACGCGACCAAGAAGCACGGCGTGGCCGTGAAGTGCGCCACCATCACCCCGGATGAGCAGCGCGTCACCGAATTCAATCTCAAGAAGATGTGGAAGTCGCCGAACGGCACGATCCGCAACATCC
>JAEXJH010000561.1 GCA_023445955.1 Pseudomonadota bacterium | reverse complement strand
GAACCGCAGGATCGCCACCAGGGCGTGGCCCACGCCGCTGTCGGCGCCGGGATCCTTCACATACTGGATGTCGGGCTGGATCGTGACCGGCCCGATCTTGTCGGCATAGGTCACCTCGACCGCGCTTTCCGAGCGCTGCAGGCGTAGGCCCGCGTCGATGGCGTTGTCGCGGTACTTGCCCGACAGGAACGCCTGGTTGACGCCGATCGAAACGGCGCTGTCGGGACGGCTCTCGAACAGATGCTCGACCAGCAGGCCCGCCTGCCAGCCGCCCTTGAACGACGTCGTGTCGCCGTCCGAAACACCCAGGCGCGCGAAGGCGGTGGTCTTACGCACGTCGGCCTCGCCGGTCAGGCGGCGCTCCAGCAGCACATAGGCGCCCTGGGCCGTGGCCGGCGCCGGATCGCCCGACGGGGCCAGGAAGCGGATGTCGTCCTGCTTGTCGGTGTAGCGCCAGGTCCCGACGGCGATCTTGCCGCGTCCGGTCCAGCCGGCCTCGGCGATCAGCAGCAGGCCGTTGTCGAACGAGGTCTTGATCCCGCCCGGGTCGCCCAGCACGCCGGCGTTGGCGTTCAGGGCCGCGGCCTGGGCGTAGACGTGCTCGTTGGGCGTCCAGCGCACGCGTACGGCCAGGGCCGTGGACGGGAAGATCGACGGGCCGTTGGCCCCTGTGGCCGCCAGCTCCGAGCCGATGCCGAAGGCCGGCGCCAGCAACATGCCGGCGCTGTCGTTCGAATAGAATTCGCTGTTGAGGTCGTAGAGGCCGGCGCGGACCGAGCCCTTGTCGCCGAAGCCCTGCTCGACCCAGGCCTCGAACAGGCGCGCGCGCTGGCGGGTGACTTCGATATTGTCGACGCCCTGCAGCGTGCCGGCGTCGTCATTGGGCATGGCGCCGCTGTTGTTAAGCAGCTCGACGTGGGCGGTCGCGCCTTTCCAGCCGATGGCCTTGGAGAGGTCGAGATCGCCGAACACCTGCAGGTCGTCCAGCACCCGGCCCCGCTTGGCCAGGCCGCCGCTCACCGTGCCGGCCAGATCGGCGGTATAGTTGCCGCTGAGCTTGAAGGCGGGAGCATCCTCAGCGCGCGCGCCATGAGCGGCAAGGCACCCGGCGGCGATCAGGAAGGAGACGGCCGCCACCCGACGGGCGGTCCGGTTAGTCTTCGATTGGCGCATTCTAGCCCCCGCTAACCCGGTGTTCGACCGGGCCAGGCCGTCATCGCTCGGGAGGGGGCGCCATCCGGTAAACCCAGCCTGTGGCGAGTCGTCGCACGCGCCAGGGACGCAAAGGCAAGAACGTGCGGAGATCGGCCGCAGCGGCCCATCGACGCGAAGACAGATTTTTCGGAAGGTCCTTGGTGGAGCCGAGGGGAATCGAACCCCTGACCTCCTCATTGCGAACGAGGCGCTCTACCATCTGAGCTACGGCCCCAAGGAGCGGCGGAGATACGGCCCTTGAGCGCAGACGTCAAGCGGGGTTCTCACCGCGCCTTGCCAGCAACCTCCGGGCGCCGCAAGAAGCTGTGGCATCAGACGGAAATCCCATGGCGCCGATCATCAATCTCGTCTTCTTCATCCTCAACGCCCTGCTCGACCTGTTGTGGTGGGCGATCGTCATCTCGGCGATCCTGAGCTGGCTGTTCGCTTTCGACGTGATCAATCGGCGCAACCAGTTCGTCTACAATGTCGCCACCTTCCTGGACCGGGTCACGGACCCGATTCTTGCGCCTTTCCGCCGGATCATCCCGTCGATTGGCGGTGTCGACATCAGCCCGATCATTGTTCTCCTGCTGCTGCGGGGCGTTCAGATCTTCATCATGCCGGCCCTGCAAGGCACGCTGCTGAACATCCTCGGCTGAGGCCCTTTGACCGAGATCCTGGCCGTCAGACTGACGCCGCGCGGGGGCCGCGACGCGGTCGACGGCTGGGCGATCGATGCGGACGGGCGGCCCTATCTGAAGGTCCGCGTCGCCAGTCCGCCGGTCGACGGCGCGGCCAACGCCGCCCTTCTGGCCTTCCTGGCCAAGACCCTGAAGATCCCGCGCTCGGCGGTTCGCCTGGCGGCCGGTGAGACCGCACGCGTCAAGCGCCTGGAGCTGGACGGCGTCACCGCCCAGGACCTGGAGCGCGCGTTCGGCCCGCGCTCATAGCTAAGTCAGACGGGAAAACTTACCTTCAACCGGCGCGAAACAGGTGTTTCAGCGCACGATTTTGCCTCGACCCCAGATTGAGCCAACCCATTGACGCGGTGGGATATTTTATATTTCCCTTTAGCCCTTCGCGCCTAGCCTTGGTCGCGGAGGGGATCGGGGGATCCCTCGGGGGTGTCAGGCGTCCATGTCGAGGACAAAAGTGCAGGGGGATGTGGCTCGCGCCGCTGCTTCGCGGCGGGCGAACACCTATCTGCGCATCAGCGCCACCGCCGTCATCGCCGTGCTTCTGCAGATCTACATCAAGCCGGCCTGGGGCTGGATATGGGCGCTGACCTACACCCTCTGCTACGGCGCCGAGCTCTGGATCCGGCGCCCGCTGGCGGATGACGCCAACACGCCGGTTCCGGCCTGGCGACGTGGGGCCGCCTTCGTCGCGCCGTTCATCACCTCGGCGGCGTTCGGCGCGCTGGCCTTGCCGCTGTTCGCCTCGCACGTCCGTTTCGCCCCGACCCTGGGCGGCATGCTGCTGGCCGGCGCCCTGCTGAACGTCGTTGTGGTCAATGCCGGCAACCGCTGGGCCACGCTGATGGCCGCCGCGCCACACGCCCTTTACCTGCTGATCGCGCCGTTCGTGGCCAAGGCCTCCAATTCGGGCTCCAACCTGGCCGACGTCCTGTGGTTCGGCGCGATCCTGATGATCGTCTCGGTCGCCGTCGCCAGTCGCACCCTCAACAGCGCCCTGAAGGCCGAGGCCGACGCCAAGGCCGAGGCCGAACGCCGCCGCCACGAGGCCGAAGAGGCCGTGGCCGCCAAGTCCGCCTTCGTGGCCATGATCAGCCACGAGCTGCGCACCCCGATCAGCGCCATCCTGGCCGGCGCGGCCCGCCTGCACAGCGAGGTCCCCGAAGCCAGCTCCAAGGTCCACGCCCAGCTGATCACCGACGCCGGCGGCCTGATGCGCACCCTGCTCAATGACCTGCTGGACTTCTCACGGCTCGAGGCCGGAAGGATGTCGGTGGAGCAGATCCCCTTCAACCTGCGCCAGAGTCTGTCGGACACCCTGCGCCTGTGGCGGCCGGAAGCCGCGCGCAAGGGCCTGCGCCTGCGGGTCACCGGCGCGGCCACCCTGCCCCGCTGGACCATCGGCGACGCCATGCGGCTGAAGCAGGTGCTGAACAACCTGCTCAGCAACGCCATCAAGTTCACCGAGCGCGGCGACGTCACCCTCCAGCTGCACGCGCGTCCGATAGACGGCCAGATCCTGCTGTCTATCGACGTGATCGACACCGGCCCCGGCATCGCCGAGGCCGCCCTGCCCCGCCTCTTTACCCCATTCGACCAGCTGAACGCGGCCGTGGTGCGCCAACACGGCGGCTCGGGCCTGGGCCTGGCCATCAGCCGCGAACTGGCTCGGCTGATGGGCGGCGACCTGACGGCGACCAGCGCCGAAGGTCATGGCGCCCACTTCACCCTGACCGCGCTGCTGGAGCTGGCCGCCGCGCCCCGCGTGGAAGAGGAGAGCCGCTCGATCACCGGCTTGCGGGTGCTGGTCGTCGACGACCACGTGGTCAACCGCCGGGCCATCGAACTGGTGCTGGAGCCGTTCGGCGTCGACGCCACCCTGGCCGAGTCCGGCGAGGACGCTCTGGAGCTCCTGGGCTCGGAGGTCTTCGACGCGGTGCTGATGGACCTCTACATGCCGGGCATGGACGGTCGCGAGGCCACCAAGATTTTGCGGGCCAGCGACGGGCCCAACCGCGACACACCGGTGATCGCTGTCACCGCCTCAGCCACGGCCAAGGACTGGGAGGCCTGCGCCGCCGCCGGCATGAACGCCCACGTCGCCAAGCCCATCGACCCGGTCGAGCTGTTCGGGGCGCTGGCTCAGGTGCTCGCAGGCGCGGTCGCGGCCTCCGAGTCCGTGGCCAGCAGGGCCTGAAGGCGAGCGGTCAGCGCCGCCTCGTCCTTGAAGTCGCACTCCCAAACCACCTCGACCCGCCAGCCTGCCGCTTTGAGCGCCGCGATCGAGCGTTCATCGCGCGCGACGTTGCGGGCTACCTTGGCCAGCCAGTAGTCGCGATTGGCCTTCGGGACCCGCGACCCGCGCGCGCAGTCGTGCCCGTGCCAGAAACAGCCGTGGACGAAGAAGGCCAGCCTGCGCCCCGGCATCACCAGGTCCGGATTGCCGGGCAGGTCCTTGCGGTGCAGGCGGTAGCGCGCGCCCAGGCCCGTGAGGATGCGCCGCAGCGCCTTCTCGGGCGTGGTGTCCTTGCTCTTCACCCGCGCCATGACGGCCGAGCGCTTGGCCTTGTCGTAGACGTCGGTGGTCATGGCCGCGTCTCGGGCGGAAACCGGCCCAGGCGCAAGGTCCCGGTCAGCAACAGCACACCCAGCTGTTTGAAGCCAGGCCAGCGCGACATCGGTGTGAAGAACAGATCCCGCATCAACGGCCAGAACGCCCCATGCGCCTGGAACAGCGGCGTCAGGGCCTTGGAGGCCAGCTGGTAGAGGCCGGTGTGCCGCCGCCGGTCGTCCTGCCAGGCGCGGACGGCCACCGCGGTCGGGCGATGGTCGCGGTCCAGGCGGACGGCCAGCTCGACGGCGTCGACCAGGGCCAGGTTCGCCCCCTGCCCCAGCTGCGGGCTGGTGCCGTGCGCGGCGTCGCCGATCAGAATGCAGGCCTCGCGGTTCCAGCGCCCCACCGAGACGTCGCGATAGACGGCGCGGGAGAAGCCTTCCCAATCCACCCGGCCCTCCAGCAGCGCGGCGGCCTCAGGCCATAGCGACCCCAGCCGCTCGCGCCGCCAGGTCTCGAAGTCGCCGGCCAGGAAGGCGTCCATGTCCTTGACCGGCACGGACCAGAACAGGCTGACCTGATCGCGGCCAACAGGCAGGACGCCAGTCATGACCTCGGCGCGGTGATAGACCTGCCGCAAAGCGCCGGCGAAACGGCCTTCGCGATCGTGGGCGTTGGTCCAGACCGCGCCCCACGGATAGACCGGCGCCCTCGCGCCGGGACGTACGGCGGTCCGCAGGGTCGAGGCCGAGCCGTCGCCGACGATGGCCAGGTCGAACGGGCCGAAGATCCGGCCGTGCGCATCATGCAGGACCGGTCTGGCCGGATTCTCGATGCGGACGATGCGGGCGTCGGTGATCACCTCGACGCCGGCCGGGGCCAACTGGCCATGCAGCGTGTCGAACAGCACCGCCCGGTGGATGCCAATGCCGTGCGCATCGGTCCGCCAGGCGCCGTAGTCGAGGTCCATGACCCGGCGGCCGCGCGTGTCCTTGCCTTCCAGCTTGTCGACCCGCGCGCCGGCGGCGCGGATCGTTTCCTCCAGGCCCAGCGCCCTCAGCGCCGCCAGCCCGGTCGGCTGAAGCAGCAGGCCCGAGCCCAGCGGGCGCGGGGCGGCGAAGGCTTCCAGCAAGG
>JAEXJH010000560.1 GCA_023445955.1 Pseudomonadota bacterium | reverse complement strand
GGTCATAGGCGCGGGTCGCGTCGCCGTTGGTTCCCGCCAGCTTGGCCAGGATGAGGTCGCCCTCGCCCAAGCCCGCGCGCTGGGCCGGGCCGCCTGGCCGCAACGCCGTCACCGTGTAGAGGCCGTCCGCGCCCAGCTTGGGCGTGAAGCCGAGATCGAACCGGGGCGTGCTCACTTCAGTCAGCTCGGCGCACGGCGCGAAGGTGTCGGCGCCCAGGGCGATCGGGTCGCCGCGCTCGGCGAAGGCCGCGATGTCGGGGCGGACGTCCAGGCCGCGCTCGGCCATGGCGGCGATGAAGAGATCGACCGGCGAGGCGTCGACCTGGGTTGCGGCGCTCCGGGCCTGGGCGCGCAGAACGGCGTCGAGGCTATCGCCCTTGGCCCGCAGGCGCTCGTCCCATAGGGCGGCTAGGAGAGCGCCGCGCTGATAGGGCAGCTTCTCGGCGTCCGGATCGGTCCAGAAGGCCTTGGCGGCCTCGGCGCCGCTCATTGTCCTGACCGGCGACAGGGCGTAGGCGCGCAGCATGTCGTTCCAAAGGTCCACGAACCGCTGCGGGGCGATCAGGCCTTCGCGCGCCAGGATCCTGCGGGCGTAGAAATCGGTGAAGCCCTCGCTGAACCAGTACCGGCCGGGCCCGAGGCTGCGGCTGCCCAGCCGATTCGGGTTCCAGGCGTGGAAGAACTCGTGAGCGAGATAGGGGCGCAGGTCGTCGAGGGGCAGGCCGGGGGTGACCACCAGGCCGAAGGCGTCCAGCTTGCCGGTTCCGTGAAAGGCCTCGCCGTTGTCGCGGGCGACCGTCGCGGCGGCCACCAAGTAGGGCTTTCGGTCGGTCTCGCCGAAGAAGGTGCGTTCGGCGCGCAGCAGGGTGCGCAGTTCGCTGGCCAGGCCATCGTCGGAGACGGCCTCCATCCGACCGCGCAGGGCCAGGGTCACCTCGTCGGCGCGGATCACCCGCAGGTCGCGGCCGCCGATCATCAGCAGCTCTGGCGCCTGGCCGGCCTTGAGGTCGGTTCGGCCGTCGAAGGCGGAGACGACCGTGAAGGCCTTGGGCCAGCCCTTCCAGCGGAACCGGGCGGGGGCGGCGTCGCGGTCGTCGACCGACAGCAGGGCGCTGGCGGCGTCGACATAGAAGCCGTCGGGACGGATCCAGGGCTCGGCCGGATAGTTGTCGGCTTCCGTCGGATCGTGGTCGATGGCCGAGACGATCCGGTAGCGCACGACCAGTCGCTGGCCGGGTTTGGCGCGCAGCACGCGGACGGTCTCGTTCTCCTCGGCGACCGAGGTCGCGCCGCGCGCCGAGAAATCCTGGATGTTGCGCCATAGGTGGTCGTGGCCCATGCGCTGCCTGGGCAGGCGCAGCCGGGTCTCGCCGTCCGCGTCGGCGGTCAGGTCGATCTCGACCTCCAGGGCCTTTAGCGCTTGGCCCTCGAAGCGTGGCGAGACGGTGTAGATGACCGGCGTCGCGGCCTCGGCGAGGGACGCCCACGATAGCGCGGCGGCGATCGACGCCAGCAGGATTCGTCCGCGCATGAAGCCGCCCCTCTCTACCAGATAGTCATCCTGAGGTGGTTTGAAGCGATGCGCCACAGCCCTGGCGGTCGCCGGCGGAACCGGCGCTCCCGCCGCGCCGTTCCACGGTGAAGCATAGGAGTTTCGCCATGGCCAAGACCGTCGACAACGACACCGCCCTCGAGGAGGTCATGACCTTTCTCGACTCGCCGCCGGAAGAGGGCAGCGCCGACGACGCGCGGTTCGGGGAACGGTTGCGGCAGGTGATCGCCGCGGCGATCCCGCTGGACGAAGGCGAGGATCCGGAAGACGGGCCGACCTTGCAGCTGGACGACAGCCTGCGCGGCCGGCTGGAGGCGCTGGCGGCCAAGCGCGGCGGCAGTCACTATTTTGGCGACCATCCCGATGGCATCGGCCCGACGCTGGGCATGGACGTTTCCAAGTCCTAGTCGTCCCAGCCCTTGCGCTTCTTCTTCTTGCCCAAAGCGAAGATGCCCGGATAGGGGCCTTTGCCGACGCGGTAGAGGCACCAGTCGTCGTCCTTGGCGCAGTCGCCGTCGAAGGCGGCCTTCTTGTCAGGATCGATGGCGGCGTACAGCGGCGCGGTGCGTGAGCGCTGGCCATCGGCCTCGGCGCAGACGTTCTTCTGGTCGCGGTTGAGGCCGACGACCTTCTCGTGCCGGCAGCCCAGGGAGCCGCGCAGGCTCTCGCGGGTCTGGTCGCTTTCCTCGGCCAGCTTGCGGGCGGTGAAGCCAGGCGGCGCGACGATGGCGGGCGGGCCTGAGGGCCTGGTCGTGACCACGGGCGGTGGCGCTGGAATGCTGGCGGGCGGCTGGGGTCGGGCGACCCTGGGGGCTGGAGCCGACGGCGTCGATGGCGCTGCCGCTTCCGGGTGCGGCGCGATCTCGTCCAGCAGCTCGGCCTCGATGATCGGCGGCGCGACCATCTGGGGCATCCAGTGCGCGCCGGACACCAGCGCCAGGATGACCAGGGCATGGGCGGCCACGGCCAACGCCAGGATCGCCAGATCCCGGCCCTTGGGTCGTCGCCAAGTCTCGCTGGCGATCGCCAGGCCCATGCCGTTACTCCGTCACGCCGCAGAGGTCGGTACGCGGGGCATGCGTTACAAGCGGGGCCGTTTCGGACGAGAAAAAGGCCCGGTGTTTCCACCGGGCCTTCTCCGTTTCTAGCGATGAGGCTGGGGCTTTAAGCCGCCGCCTTCGTCTTGACGCCGAAGCGGCCG
>JAEXJH010000559.1 GCA_023445955.1 Pseudomonadota bacterium | reverse complement strand
CTCGGACGGCGGCGGCGGATCCCCGCCGCCGGCCGCGCCTTCGGCGACCAGTTCGTAGGTGTACCACTCCTTGGGATGGCAGGTCTTGGTCCCGCCCCAGCTGACCTCGAAGGTCCCGCATGGATCGATGTGCTTGACCCTGACCATCGCCTGGCCGCGAGCGGCGTCGCGGTCGTACTTGTCGCGCTTGGCCTGCAGCTTCTTGCGGCTCTCCTCGTCGATCCGGCGGTTCTGTTCCTCGGCCCAGCGGCGTTCGGCGGCGCGCTTCTGCGCCTCCTCGCGCCGGGCCTTGGCCAACGCGTCCCGCCGCGCCTTGGCCTCGTCGACCAACGGCGCCAGGAACTCGTCGTCCTGGCCGGACGGGGTCTCGACGAGCGGCGTCAGATACTCGTCGTCCAGACCCGCGGGCGGCGGCGGGGGCGGCGGCGGCGGCACCAGAGGCGCGAGGAAATCGTCGTCCGGACCGGCCGGGGCGGTCTGCGTCGTCTGCGCCCGAGCGTCGGTCCAGGCGCCCAGGGTCAGGACCGTGGCCAGCACGCTCGACAGGAGGAGAGTGTGTTTCATCTGCGGGCCTCTAGTGCGGCTTGAAGAGGTTGTGGGCCGGGCTGGCAGCTCGCGACGGGCCGTAGCGATTGGCCCCGAACTGGCTGCGGGCGGCGCCGACCCAGATCAGGAAGGCCAGGCCCGTCAGGCCCAGCACTCCGGTCACCGGCGCCAGCAGGGCCAGCACGGGCAGGCCCGCGCCGCCGGGCGTGAAGGTCAGGACGCCGGCCATCATCGACAGCATTCCGGAGGCGGCGCTGAGCGCGACCGGGACCATGGCCAGGGCGCCCGAGCGCCCCTGGTCGTGCAGGCGTTTGATCAGCAGGCAGGTCCACGGCCAGAGCATCAGCAGGGTGCAGACCGCGCCCAGCATCGGCACGACGCTCAGCATGAGGTTGGCCACGATCAGCCCGAACGCGGCGGACCAGAAGGCCCGGCGGCCGAGCCGCCCGTGTGACGAAAAGAAAAGCGATGACAAGCTTGGCATCGGATGATCCTTGGATAGGGCGACGGGCTAGCGGGATGGCGTTTCCGCCGGGGCGTTCGAGACGTCCCAGGTCAGGACCAGACTTTCGCTGGCCCGCGAATTGTCGGCCTGCAGGCTGAAGGTCCGCGGCGTGGCGTCGAGGCGCTCGAAAACGAAGCGGACGCTCAACTCGGCCTTGGCCGGGATCACCGGCGAGATGTCGACGGGCGGGTTGGACGCAGCGTCGTAGAACCCGCGCCGGATCAGCGCCCGGCCATCGGCCAGCGTCAGCTTGGGAATGAAGCTGCCGGGGCTGGTGTTCTGGGCGTAGCCGCTGACATTGCGCACCCGCATGGCTACGTGGAGGTCGCGCCCCTGGGCCTCGGCGCCGTCGAAGCGCACCTCCCACAGGGGCCCGAGGGGCTGGAAGCCGGCCGCGCCCGCGCCGCTGGTCAGGGCCGGCAGCCAGTCGGCGTCTGCGGCGGCGGCCTTGGCGGGCGCGGCCCGGCTGAGTACCAGGTCCGGCCGCCCCGCCACGGGATCGCCGTCGGTCACCACCAGGACGACCCGTCCGTCGGGCCAGCGCCGAAACAGCATCTGGCCGTTGACGCGCGGGCCACCCACCATCCGCCAGCCGCCCTTGGCGTACTGCGGGCCGTCGACGATATCGATCTCCCAAGTGGGATGGTCGAGCCCGGTCGAAGTGATCTGGGCGCGCGCGCCGCCGGGGGCGCGGGTGATGACCACCTCACCGGCCGCCGAGGTCCTCGGACCCAGGAGACCGGCGATGCTGGTCGCGTCGTCCGTCCGGGTCGCGGCGTGATCGGCGGCCTTGGTCAGGACGATGCGCGGACGGCCGGCCAGGGGATCGCCTTGAGTCTCGGTGATGATCACCTGGCCCTTGGCGCCCTTGCCGAAACGAAGCGCGCCGTTGATCCGCCCGCCGCCGAACATCCGCCACTCACCCAGGGCCGTCTCGTCGGCGTCGGTGACGACGACTTCCCAGGTCGGGCGGTCGAAGTTGGGCGCGGTCAGGGTGGCCAGGGCGCCGGTCGCGGTGCGCTCGACCTGCAGCACGCCGGCGGCGGCCGAGGTCCAGGAACCGATCAACTCGGCGACCGACACCGCGTCGGCGGCGCGCGGAACGCGCGGCTTGGCGGGAACGGGTTGGCTCGGCGGCGGAGTCGGCGGCGATGGCGTGGCGGGCGCGGGAGCGTCGGTGGGCGCGGCGCTCATCCAATCCTTCTCGCCGGGGACCTTCAGGAACAGCTTGCGATAGGCTGCTCCGCCATTGGCGGCGAAGAACGGTTGCGGCGCGGCGCCGGCCTTGGCGCTGGCCAGACCCTGCCACTGGTTTCCGTGGTCCAGCGAGGTGACCCAGCCCAGCAGCGCGTTCTGGCCCGGCGCGGGCGTGTCGGCGCCCTTGGCCTTCAGCGTCGCGCGCAGTTGCGCCAGCCCGGCGGGGCTGAGCAGCATCATCTTGGTCAGTTGCACCGTGTCGAAGGCGGCCGGCAGGTCGTGGATCTTCCACTTCAGGCCCGGCTGGCCATAGGCCGCATCGGCGATCTTCAGGTAGTCGCGATTGAACGCCGCCAGGGTGACGGCGTGCGGCTGGTCGCCGTCGTGCCCGCCGCCGGGACGGGTCATGACCTCGTTGAAATAGACCTCGGGCGTCTTGAGATAGTCGGCCCACTCGCGCGGGCTCTTGCCGGTCGCGGCCTCCACCAAAAAGTCGAGCGGCGCGCGCATCAATGCGCCCAGCGCCTCCTTCAGCGGCGGAGGCAGGATGGCGCCGATGACGTCGCTGATGGCCCCGGCCGTCATGACCACCACGTCGGGCACGCCGGCCATCGACAGCAGGTGGTCGCGGACATAGCGGTCCAGTGCGGCCTTGGCCGCCTCCAGGTCCGCGCCGCTCTCGTTGTAGACCAGCGCCTTGGCCAGCTCGTGGCTGACGACGGGCCAGGCGGCCAGGCCCTCGTCGATGTCCTGGCACCAGGCGCGCTTGTACTCGGCGGCGGGACCGTTGATCGTCGAATAGGCCAGGCGATCAGGACCCAGCTTTGACATCCGCGTGCGGTCATAGTCGGCGACCTCGCGGGCCAGGCCGGCGCGCAGAGTCGAGAACAGGAAGGGGATCGACTTGGCCGTCCCGCTGCCCTGATAGAGCTTGGTCTCCAGCAGGCTGCCCGGCGTCACCAGGGTCATCTGGTTCAGGATGAAGGCCTCGACGCCGTCGATGCTGGTGTCGGCCTGGGTGACCGGCGCGAAGACCGGCGTGCGCGTCTGGCCGCAGCCGGCGCTTTCCAGGCCCAGATCGTCGCGCTTGCGTCCGCTGCACGGCGAGCCGGAAACGACGGTGGAGGTGGCGACCGCGCTCAGGGTCATCGGCGTGCGCTTGCCGACATAGCCCTCCAGCGTCAGGTGCTTGATGGCGTTCTCCGGGTTGGGGAACAACATGAATTCGCCACCGGCGAAGTGATTGACGAACGTATGGGCGAAGACGTCGCCCGCGGCGTGGGTCAGGTAGCCGACCGCGAAGGCGTTGACCTGCGGACTGCTCGCGCGTGTGAAACCCTCGCGCCAGACATGGGTCAGCCAGGCGTTGCTGCCGTCGGCGCCGGCGTCGATCGCCGCGGCTTCCTCCGGATGGATCAGGGTCTGGCCGGTGACGATGTCGGGATAGGCGTCGGGACCGATAACCCCGGCCCGGAACTGCTTGGGCGCGGCCTGCAGCGCCGCCAGGATCTTGGGATCGACCTCGTATTCGCCCAGTGTACCGACGATCTTCCCTGAGGCGTAGTCGGTCTCGTAGAGCGTGACCTTGCCGTCGGCCAAGGCGTCGCGCATCGCCTCCTCGGCCAGGTAGATGTGGGTCTTGGGCTTCCAGGCCAGGGCGGGCGACACGCCGAGCGTGAGGCTCAGGACGGTCACGGCCGCGCCGCGGGCCAGGAGTGCGCGGCGCCCGGGGGCGACGGAGCGAGGCATGAGGTTTCCCCAAGGCTTGAGAACGTAAGAATGCGGTCGCCAGGCCGGCGACAAGGGAGGAACACCGGCCTGGCCGGGCGCGCGGGCCCGCGG
>JAEXJH010000558.1 GCA_023445955.1 Pseudomonadota bacterium | reverse complement strand
TGTATCCAGCCGATCTTCGATCCCTGACCGGCTTGCGCATCGTCGCGGCCGCCTGGGTGCTCGTCTATCACTTCCGCAATCGCCTCGGTCTCGACCTCGAACGGTTCGGCCTGATCGCCAAGGGCTATCTCGGGATCGATCTCTTCTTCATCCTGTCGGGCTTCATCCTCTCCCATGTCTATCTGAAGGCTTGGTCCGAGGGGCGCTTCCGATACGGTTCCTTCCTGTGGGCCCGCCTGGCGCGGCTCTATCCTGTGCATCTGCTGACCCTGGACGCGACCATCGTCCTCTGGGCAATGGGCCGCTGGACCGGCGCCAGCTTCGAGACACAGGCCTTCGATCCCGCCGCCATCCCCCAGCATCTGATGCTGATCCACGCCTGGTGGTCGACGCCAACCGTGCAGTGGAATTTCCCATCCTGGTCGATCTCGGCCGAATGGTTCGCCTATCTGCTGTTCCCGGCGGCGGCCGTCACATCCATCGCCTTGCGCGCGCGTCCCGTCCTGGCCGTGGCGCTGGCGATCGTCCTGCTCTTCGCGCTCGACGGGATCGTGCAGACCTTCGGCGGATCGCTGACCCGGCTGACCGCCCAGGGCGGGGCGTTGCGGATCGTGCCGTCCTTCGCCATGGGCGTGGCCCTGCATCGGCTGGGCGCGACACGGTCGATGTCGCCAGGGCTGGCGCTGCTGGGTACGGGTCTCGCCGTGGGCTGGATCGTCCTGTCCACCTCCGTGGGCCTGGCCGATCGCTGGATCTGGCCGGGCTTGGCGGCGCTGATCTTCTGCCTGGCGGAAACGGACAAGGCTGGGCGCGCCAGCGTCCTGGCCGCGCCGCTGGCGGTTTATCTCGGTGAGGTGTCCTACGCGGTCTACATGACCCACTTGCCGGTCGACATTGCCTATTTCGAAGCCCTGGACCGCCTGCCGGCGCCGCCGGCCGGGGTCTGGGCCTGGGCCGCCTGGCTCGGGGTCCTGGCGGTGTGCCTCTTTGTATCTGTGGCGGTCTATCACGCGGTCGAGCGACCGGCCGGCGCTGGCTGCGGGAGAACGATCCGTTCCGCGGACCCGCAGAGTAGGACGAACCGAGTTCCAGGGCCCGCCGGGCAAACCCGGCGGGCGCGCCAAGACGGCGCTCTAGCCTTTGTCGGCGGTAGTCTCCGGGCGCCGGAGCACTTCGCCGTGCGCGCGGATCGGTTCTACCGCACCACCAAAGCCGATGACGAAGGTGGAGTCCGTGCCGCCCCAGCTGATCGACACGTGGGCCACGAAGATCAGCGGTTCGCGCACCTTGACGATCGATTGCAGGCGCCGACCACGGCGAGCGAAGTCGAACCGCTGGCCCAGGCCATCCGGACGGATCGTGGTCACAACCACGTCGCCGGGTTTGAGGTCGTGGTCACGGCAGGTCACGACGAACCGCCAGCCGGCGTGGCGGCGCACGATGTCGAGCCGAAAGCGTCCGTTCTCAAGATCGATCCGGTGGGGGTCGTCGTCGGGCTGTTTATAGAGGCTGAGGATTTCCTCGGCCTGCCGTTGCCAGAGCCAGACCAGGCTGGCGATCAGGACGATCAGGACCAGCAGCACGGCGGCCGTCATGGCCCAGGGATGGGCGGCGGCATAGAGGGTCAAGTCATGGATCGGGCTCACGGAGCGACGCTCCGGTTATCGATCGACGACAGCAGAGTGGAGGCGCGCGCGGGCGCATGGAGCCGCGACGTGCGGCCTGAAGACTTCAGAAACATGGGAATCCTCGAACACGAAGGACGCGGCCAGGGCCGCGCGGTCTAGGCGATAGGTTCGAGGTCGGATCTAGGTGGGCGGTCTTGTGGGTTGCCGGTCAGGCCGGCGCGGTGGTCGTTGTCCAGCCGGAATCGAGCCGCTGCGGTGGTCGCGACGGCCGGAGCGTCGGCGTCTGCGGCCTGATCGTGAAGGGGCGGGCCGTCGGCATGGTGATGGTGCGCGCCCGAGGCGGGCGCCTCGGATGCGTGAGGATCGGTCGGAGGCTGGACCGCGCTCTGCCTCAGGGAAGTTGAGGCGTCCTGGGCCGCGGCGCCCGGAGGTTCTGCCGCTTGGTTCAGCGCGCTGGTGGCCTGAACGACGTCTGCGTCGAGATGGGCCTGCTCGGCTGGCGCCTGCACGGACAGCACCGCCATCAGCAGGGCGGCGAAAGCCACCATTGCCTGTCGGACGGTTTTGAACGCAGTGAGGCCCACGGTTCCCCCAGGTGAATGAACCGGCGCATTGTCGCGCTTTCGGCTCGGTTCTTCAATGCTGGATGCTCGGTCTGGGGCCGCTAGGCTGTGGTTTCGGGTGGCGGGGGCGGCGTCAGGTCGAGACCAAGGCGGGCTTGGCCAAAGCGCAGGATCAGATAGCGGGTTGCGCGCTCGAGACCCAGGAGGGTCGGGGCGCGTTCCAGGATCTTGCGGAGGTCTTTGTCGTTGACGATGGGCTGGCCGCCTTGGACGTCGTTGAGCCGATGGCTGGGCTCGACCCAGCCAGCGAAAGACTGGCCGGTATGGACGAAGCGGCTTCGCAGGTCGTAGGCCGCGCCGATGGACGCCTTGAAGCGATCAGGCTGGAAGCACCAGAATGCCGCCTCGGCCTCGCCCCCTTCGAAGAAGGGCTGATCGATATAGTCCATGAAGGTGGTCACGAACCGTCGCTTGATTTCGAACAGTCGCTTTCGCAATGCACTGCCGGCCGCCTTGCCGTCCGGCAGGTCCTTCTCGATCCGCTGAAGAAGGTCTTCAAGGTCCGGGTCTAGCAGCCGCCCGCCGGCCGGGTATTGAGCTTCGGAGATGATCTCGCCGGCCGTGATCAGGTGCAGATAGGCCTGTTCGGGATCGTGCTCGCTGCTCTGTAGCGCGCGCATGTAGAAGCGGCACGCGGCGTCGAAGGCGTGCAGGGCCGGGATGTCGCGCGTGCCGGTCCAGACGGGATAGAGACGGGTGACCTCTTCCAGGTTCAGCAGGACGGGCAGGGTCTTGCGCGGACGGTGGTTGTTCTGCGGCAGCTCCGGATCGGTGAAGGTCGAGAACGCGCTGAGATCGGGCAGGTTGAAGATGCCATCGTTCTGCAGCGAGCCATGGGCGTCGAAGCGCTTGCCGAACAGTACGCTCATACCCGCCGCGAACATCTCGCCGTAGCCGGCATATTGCGGGACCACGACGCCTGGGGCCTTCTCGTAGTCGTCGGTCAGAAACGCGGCCACGAAGGCGCCGCGCGCATTGCGATCGGCCAGCATCCTCTGGCGCGCCGCCCGGTTTCCAAGGCTGGGCCAGGCATGGGTGATCAGGAGATCATCGCCGGCGAACTCGCCGATGAACCAGCTGGTCGATGAGATCAGGACCCGCTGGACGCGGTTGGATGGCCGAAGGCCCTCGGCGACTTTGCTGTCCGTCACATCGTCCTCGCGCGGTTCGGGATGAAGCCTTTCGCGCCACCGCAGGATCACGCAGGCAAAGCGTGGTGGTGTCCCGGGCCAGGCCCAGGAC
>JAEXJH010000557.1 GCA_023445955.1 Pseudomonadota bacterium | reverse complement strand
GTATAGGGGTCGACGATCTCAACCTTGCCGCCGACATCCAGGCGCAGGCCCATCTCGGCGATCTTGGCCTTGATGACCTCGCGGCGGCCGACCAGCACGGGCTGGGCCAAGCCTTCGTCGACCACGGTCTGCACGGCGCGCAGCACGCGCTCGTCCTCGCCCTCGGCATAGGCGACCTTGACCGGCGCCTTGCGGGCCCGTTCGAACACCGGCCGCATCAACTGGCCTGAGCGGTAGACGAACAGCTCCAGCTCGGCCTGGTAGGCGTCGAAGTCGGTGATCGGCCGGGTCGCCACGCCGCTGTCCATGGCCGCCTTGGCCACGGCCGGGGCGATCTGCAGGATCAGGCGCGGGTCAAAGGGCTTGGGGATGATGTACTGCGAGCCGAACACTGGCGCGACGCCGCCATAGGCCGAGGCGACGACCTCGGACGCCTCGGCGCGGGCCAGTTCAGCGATAGCCTCGACGGCCGCGACCTTCATCGCCTCGTTGATCTCGCTGGCGCCGACATCCAGCGCGCCGCGGAAGATGAACGGGAAGCAGAGGACGTTGTTGACCTGGTTGGCGTAGTCGCTGCGGCCCGTGGCCATGATGGCGTCGGGACGCGCGGCCTGGACCAGCTCGGGCAGGATCTCCGGCTCCGGGTTGGCCATGGCCAGGATCAGAGGATTGGGCGCCAGCAGCGGCAGCCACTCTGCCTTGAACACGCGCGGGGCCGAGAGGCCCAGGAAGATGTCGGCGCCGGAGATCACCTCGCCGAGCGTGCGGGCGTCGGTCTGGCGCGCATAGCGGGCCATGTTGTCGAGCATGTCGTCGTCGCGACCGGCGTAAACGACGCCCTTGATGTCGGTCAGGGTGACGTTCTCGACGGGCAGGCCCATCGAAACCAGCAGGTCGACGCAGGCCAGGGCGGCCGCGCCGGCGCCCGAGGTCACCAGCTTGACGTCCTTGAGCATCTTGCCCTGGACGAGCAGGGCGTTGCGCACCGCGGCGGCGCAGACGATGGCGGTGCCGTGCTGGTCGTCGTGGAAGACCGGGATGTTCATCCGCTCGCGCAGGGTGCGCTCGATGATGAAGCACTCGGGGGCCTTGATGTCCTCGAGATTGATGCCGCCGAAGGTGGGCTCCAGGGCCGCGACAACCTCGATGAAGCGGTCGGGATCCTCGGCGTCGACCTCGATGTCGAACACGTCGATGCCGGCGAACTTCTTGAAGAGGACGGCCTTGCCCTCCATCACCGGCTTGCTGGCCAGCGGACCGATATTGCCCAGGCCCAGGACGGCCGTGCCGTTGGAGATCACGGCCACCAGGTTGCCGCGTGCGGTGTAGTCGCGGGCGGTGTCGGGATCGGCGGCGATGGCTTCGCAAGGCGCGGCGACACCGGGGGAGTAGGCCAGACCGAGATCGCGCTGGGTGGCCATGCGCTTGGTGGCCTCGATGGCCAGTTTCCCGGGGCGCGGAAGACGGTGGTAGTCCAGCGCCGCCTTGCGGAAATCCTCGTCCATTCGGTGTTCCTCTAGAAGCTCTGCGCGGTCTTCGCGCGGCCCGTCTGGCTCGCGGGCCGTCCAGGGGTCTTGCTAACGGGGTTGGCCGGCTTTTCCAACCCTGCGCGCCCCGTCGGGGCGCCTGCGGCGATCGGGGCTCTCATAAGTAATAAATCTATTATATATTGCCTCTGCTTCGGGCGCCGGTCGCCGCCTTCCTCAGCGCTTCGCTTTGCGGCGATGCGTGGCGGGGCAAGGCGCTGGACAGCGCGGCGGAGCAGGCCGAGCATCGATCAGGCGATGCGATCAGAGGGCGGAGCATGAGCGGACTGACGACCCACATCCTCGACCAGGCGTCCGGCAAGCCGGCGGCCGGCGTGACGGTGCGGGTCTCGCGGCGCCAGGGCGCGGACGTGGCGCTGGTGGCGGAATTCCGCACGGACGCCGATGGCCGTGCGCGGCTTGTCGCCGGCGAGGATCTCGAGGTCGGCGCCTACCGCCTGGAATTCGCGATCGGCGCGCATTTCAAGGCGTCCGGCCTGCCGGTTAGCGACCCGCCGTTCCTGGATGTGGTAGTCATCGATTTCGCCGTTTCGAACGTCGAGCAGCACTGGCACGTGCCGCTGCTGGTCTCGCCGTACGGCTATTCCACCTATCGGGGCAGCTGATGGGCGCGACGATCCGCTTTCTGCTGGACGGCCAGGTGCAGGAGGTCCGCGGGGCCAACCCGACGACGACCTTGCTGGAGCATCTGCGCGGCCCCATGCGGCGGACCGGGACCAAGGAAGGCTGCGCCGAGGGCGACTGCGGCTCGTGCACGGTGCTGGTCGGCGAGGCGGACGGTGACGGTGTGGCCTGGCGGGCGGTGAACAGCTGCATCCAGTTCCTGCCGATGCTGCACGGCAAGGCGCTGCTGACGGTGGAGAGTCTCGCCAGGGGCGGGGCGCTGCATCCAGTGCAGCAGGCGATGGTCGACAAGCACGGCTCCCAATGCGGCTTCTGCACGCCGGGCATCGTCATGTCGCTTTACGGCCGGGCGATCGCGGCCAAGGGGGCGTGCGCGCCGGTCGGTGAGGTGCTGGCGGGCAACCTGTGCCGCTGCACCGGCTATGGGCCGATCATCGAGGTGGCCAAGGGCGTGAGCGCCGAGCCGGCTCCGGCGGTCGACCTGTCGACGGTGCGCGACGAGACCATGCTGTCGCTGAGCTTCGAGGATGAGGTCCACGGCGTCACCCGCACATGGCTGTCGCCGCGGACGACGGACGAACTGGCGCAGGCCTATCTGGCGCATCCGGACGCGACGATCGTGGCCGGCGCGACCGATGTCGGCCTGTGGGTCACCAAGCAGCGGCGGCCGCTGCCGACCCTGATCAGCGTGTCCGAGGTCGCCGAGCTGAAGGCGCTGGAGGAGACGGCCGACGGGCTGCGGATCGGCGCTGGCGTCCGCTATGTCGACGCCATCGAGGCGGTGACGAAGCTCTATCCGGATCTGGGTCAGATGATGCGGCGGCTGGGCTCCACCCAGGTGCGCAACAGCGGCACGATCGGCGGCAACATCGCCAACGGCTCGCCGATCGGCGACATGCCGCCGGCGCTGATGGCGGCGGAGGCGAGGCTGGTGCTTCGCCGAGGCGATGAGCGGCGCGAACTGGCGCTGGAAGAGTTCTTCCTCGATTATGGCAAGCAGGACCGGAAGCCGGGCGAGTTCGTCGAGGCGGTGATCGTTCCGAAGCTTGCGGCAGGTCGGATCTTCAAGGTCTTCAAACTGTCCAAGCGCTTCGACCAGGATATCTCGGCGGTGTGCGGGGCGTTCTCGATCGCGGTCGAGGGCGGGGTTGTCGCCGACGCGCGCATCGCGTTCGGCGGCATGGCCGGGACGCCCAAGCGGGCCAAGGCCTGCGAAGCGGCGTTGAGAGGCCAGCCCTGGAACGAGGCGACCGTTGATGTCGCGATGGCCGCGCTCGACATCGACTACGCCCCGATGAGCGACATGCGCGCCTCGGCCGCCTACCGGTCGCTGACCGCGAGGAATATGCTGCGTAAGGTGTTCCTGGAGAGCCAGGACGTTGAAACTCGAGTGATGCCGGAGAGCGCCCATGGCTGACTCCGCAGCCACCGCACCCGTCCAGAGCGCGTCCTTCCAGGGCGTGTCCGCCCCGTTGCCGCATGACAGCGCCGCGCGCCACGTGGCGGGCTCGGCGGTCTATATCGACGACATGCCCGAGCCGGCGGGCCTGCTGCACATCGCGTTCGGCATGAGCACCAAGGCGCACGCCAGGATCACTCGCATGGACCTGTCGGCCGTCCGCGCCGCGCCCGGCGTGGTGCTGGTGCTGTCGGCGGAGGATATCCCCGGCGAGAACGACGTCAGCCCGGTTATCCACGACGACAAGCTGTTCGCCGCCGGCGAGGTCTACTGCGTCGGCCAGAGCCTGTTCGCCGTCGCCGCGACCTCGATCGCCGCAGCCCGGGCCGCCGCCGCCAAGGCCGTGGTCGAGTACGAAGAGCGGCCGGCCGCCATCGACATCGCCGCCGCGCGCGACATGGACCTGAAGATCGAGTCCTCGCAACGCATGGCTCGGGGCGACGCTCAGGCCGCGCTGGCCGCCTCGCCGCGCCGTGCGCAGGGCAAGTTCGCGATCGGCGGCCAGGATCACTTCTATCTCGAAGGCCAGATCGCCCTGGCGACCCCGCGCGAGGATGGCGACGTCCACGTCTGGTCCTCCACCCAGCACCCCACCGAGGTGCAGCACCTGATCGCCCGCGTGCTGGGCCGGCCCGACCACTGCGTCACCGTCGAGGTGCGCCGCATGGGCGGCGGCTTCGGCGGCAAGGAGACGCAAGCCTCGCTGTTCGCCGCCGCCGCCGCGCTCGTGGCCGTGAAGACCGGCCGCCCGGCCAAGGCGCGACCGGATCGCGACGAGGACATGGTCATGACCGGCAAGCGGCATGACTTCGAGTGCGCCTACGACGTCGGCTTCGATGACGAGGGCCGGCTGACGGGTCTCTTCCTGGAACTGGCCTCGCGCTGCGGGGCGACGACCGACCTGTCGTTGGCGATCAACGACCGGGCGATGTTCCACACCGACAACGCCTATTTCCTGCCGGCCATCGAGATCCTGTCGCATCGCTTCAAGACCCATACGGTGTCGAACACCGCCTTCCGGGGCTTCGGCGGACCGCAAGGCATGCTGGCCATCGAGCGGGTGATGGACGCCGTCGCCGCCGAGGTCGGGATCGATCCGTTGGAGGTGCGCCGGCGCAACCTCTACGGCGGCGAGGGCCGCAACCTCACACCCTACCACCAGGTGGTCGAGGACAATGTCGCGCCGCAGCTGATCGACGAGCTGTCGGCGTCCTGCGCCTACGAGACCCGTCGTCGCGAGATCGAGGCGTTCAACGCCAAGAGCCCGGTGCTGAAGAAGGGCATCGCCCTGACGCCGGTGAAGTTCGGCATCTCGTTCACGACGACGTTCCTGAACCAGGCGGGCGCGCTGATCCACCTCTACGCCGACGGCTCGATCATGCTGAACCACGGCGGCACCGAGATGGGGCAGGGGCTGAACATCAAGATCGCCCAGATCGTCGCCAACGCCTTCCAGGTCGAGATCGGCCAGGTGAAGATCACCTCGACCGTCACCGACAAGGTGCCTAAC
>JAEXJH010000556.1 GCA_023445955.1 Pseudomonadota bacterium | reverse complement strand
GGGCCGCCGGCCCAGGCGGCCGGGTGATCTCGTTCGAGCCCGAGGCCGTGCCGCGCTCGAACCTCGAGAAGATGCGCCACCTCAACGGCCTGTCCTGGGTCGAGGTCCGCGACCAGGCCGTCGGCGCGCAGGCCGGTCAGCTGACCTTTCACGTCAGCGACATCATCGGCCACAGCTCGCTCTACGCCCTGCCCGAGACCGAAGGCTCGCGCGAGATCCAGGTCGAGGTCGTGCGCCTGGACGCGGTCGCGCCGGCCCAGCGCATGGACGTGGTCAAGATCGACGTCGAGGGCGCCGAGCTGGACGTCCTGGCCGGCATGTCAGGCCTGATCGCCAAGAACAAGGACCTGGCCATCGTCGCCGAGTTCGGCCCCGAGCACCTCAAGCGCGTCGGCCAGACCCCGGCCCAATGGTTCAAGGCGTTCACCGACGCCGGCTTCAAGGCCTACATCATCGACGAGGCGACCGGCGCGGTTCAGCCGACCAACGCCAGGGCCGCCGCCAAGGTGGTTTCGGCCAACATCGCCTTCGTGCGCGCCGGCGGCGACGCCGAGAAGCGCCTGCTGCAGCGCTAGGACTTTCCGATGAAGATCTGCTGGGTGACGCCCTTCGTCCTGCGCTCGTCGATCGGCCGCGTCAGCGCCGAGGTCGCCAAGCAACTGGCCCTGCGCGGCCACCAGGTCGAGATCCTGCGCTGCGAGGACGCCAACGATCCCGCCGAGCCGCTGCACCCGACGGCCCTGCCCGTGCATCACTGGCGGTCCTACGATCTGGCCCGCCTGCGGGCCGAGTTCGACGTGGTGGTCGTCAATATCGGCGACAACTATCCCTTCCACGCCGGCGTGTTCGCGATCCTGGACGCCGCGCCGTGCCTGGGGATCTTCCACGACTTCTATATCTACAACCTGTTCTCGGGCTGGCTGCACTACAACGGCCTGGACTATCGCCGGCACGACGCCGAGATCGTCGCGACCTATGGCGAGGCGGCCCTGCCCCACGCCGTGGCCGTGCGCTCGGGCCAGATGCTGGACATGGGCGAGATCGCCAAGCATTTGCCGATGACCGAGTGGCTGGCGCGCCGCTGCGAGGCTGCCCTGGCCCACGCCCACTTCTACGCGCCCAAGCTGGAGGCGGTCGTCCAGGGGCCGATGGCCGTGACGCCGCTGTGCTGCCCCGACCGCGCGACACCGCCCGGGCCGCCGAAGGCAAAGGCGCAGCTGACGATCACCACCGTCGGGGTGATGAACCCCAACAAGCGCGTCGCCGACGTGATCCGCGCGATCGGCGGCTCGGACGCCCTGAAGGCCTGCGTCTATCGCCTGGTGGGCCCGATCTCGGACGAAGAGCGCGCCAAGCTCACGGCGCTAGCTGAAGAGGTCGGCTTTGCGAACCTAGTGATCGACGGCGCGGTCGATGACGACACCCTGGACCGCCGCCTGGATGAGGCCGACATCATGGTCGCCCTGCGCAAGCCGGTGCTGGAAGGCGCCTCGGGCTCGGCCTGCGAGGGCATGCTCAGCGGTCGCCCGACCGTGGTGGCCCGCGCCGGCTTCTATGGCGAGCTGCCCGACGACCTGGTCTTCAAAATCGACGGCGAGATCGTGGTCGAGGAGCTGCGCGAGACCCTTGAGCGTCTCGTCGCCGACGAAGCCCTGCGCCGCGACACCGGCAAGGGCGCTCGCGCCTGGGCGCTGGCCAACCTCAACGCCGCTCGCTACGCCAAGGCGATCGAAGGCTTGGCGAAAGCCGAGGTCACCAGCCGCCCGCTGCTGGCCGTCGGCCGCCGCATCGGCGGCGAGCTGACCGCGATGGGCTTGAGCGAAGGCGATCCGGCCGCCGCGCGGATCGGCGCGACCTTGCAAAAGCTGTTCGCCCCGATCGAGGCCTAAGCGGTCTTGCCCATCGGCGGCGCGCAGTAGCCGTCGAGGAAGGCCTGGTGCTGCGGCAGCCGGGCCACCATGCCGTCGATGTTGCGCTTCAGGTCGTCCAGCGCCGCCTTCAGCTGCTGCGGCGGCATCAGCCGGCCCATGTGGTGAAAGGTTTGCGGCTGCACGCGTTGGCCCAGCAGAACCTGGAGCCAGGAGTCGACCTGGAACAGCTCGCCCGGCGCCTGGTAGACTTGGGCGCTCTGCCGGAACAGGTCGATGCGCTGGGCCAGGCTGTCGGGGATCTCCATCTCGCGCACGCGATCCCAGAACGGGCTGTCGGTCCGCTCGGTCGCCTTGTAGTGCAGGATGATGAAGTCGCGGATCTTCTCCAGCTCGTCGTCGGCCTGGCGGTTGTAGCGGTCGACCGCCGCCTGGCTGATCCCGGCGAACGGGAACAGCTGCATCAGCCGCGTCACGCCGATCATGATCAGGTGGATCGAGGTCGATTCCAGCGGCTCGACGAAGCCGCTGGCCAGACCCAGAGCCACTACGTTCTTGTCCCAGGCCTTGCGACGGCGGCCGGTGCGGTAGCGTATCAGCCGTGGCTCGATGAGGGTCTCGCCCTCGATCTCCGACATCAGCATTTCTCGGGCTTCGTCGTCGCTCATGAAATCGCTGCAGTAGACGAGACCGTTGCCGACCCGGTGCTGCAGCGGGATCTTCCAGCGCCAACCGGCCTTGTGGGCGATAGCCCGGGTATAGGGCACGGCCGGCTCGGTCGAACGGGTCTGGACGGCCAAGGCGCTGTTGGTCGGCAGCCAGTGACCCCAGTCCTCGAAACCGGCCTTCAAGGTCTGTTCGATCAGCAGGCCTCGAAAGCCGGTGCAGTCGACGAAGAGGTCGCCCTCGACGACGTCGCCGCTTTCCATGACCAGGGCTTCGGCAAAGCCACTCTCCGCATGCTGACGAACGGAGGCGATCTTGCCCTCGACCCGGCGGACGCCATCGGCCTGCGCCATGCTGCGCAGGAAGCGGCCATAGAGCCCTGCGTCCAGGTGGTAGGCGTAATTCAGCGGGCTTTCCCCGCCCGTGTAGAACCGGTTTTGCTGCGCCGCCTTCAGTTCCAGGCAGTAGTCGCCCAACTCGCCGCCGAAGCCCTGCGCGCGGGCCTGCAGCCAGAAGTGATGGAAGCCGCCCATCCACGTCGATTTGCCGACCTGGCCGAACGAGTGGATGTAGCGGTCGCCAATCTCGCCCCAGTGCTCGAACGAGATGCCCAGCTTGAAGGTCGCCTGGGTGGCGCGCATGAACTCGGCCTCGTCAATGCCGAGCAGCGCGTTGAAGGTGCGGGCCGTGGGGATCGTCGACTCCCCCACCCCGACCGTGCCGATATCCTCGGACTCGACCAGGGTGATGTCGAGCAGAGGGCCCAACTGCCGGGCCAGGGCCGCGGCGGCCATCCAGCCGGCGGCGCCGCCGCCCGCGATCACCACCTTGCGGATCGTCTGCTGGGTCATTTGCGCCCCGCCCCCTATCGGTTCAGCCGGTCGAGCAGGAGCGCCCGCAACCGCCTGGCCTTCATTTCGTCCATCGGACCCAGCGGTCCGCGCGCGGTCTCGGGCATGTGCGCGCCGGCGCGGTCGGCGGGGCCGAACAGGTAGTAGTCAAACAGCGCCTTCCAGCCCTGCTTCTCGAATTCGGGCCGGTCGCGCAGGCTGAGCAGGCCGTGCAGCAGGGTCGTCATCGGCGTGTCGACGAAGCCCGGCGAGGCGTTCCACCAGTAGTTCACCAGCACGTTGAACGGCTCCAGCGCTTCGACCTGGTGCCACCACAGGGCCGGGTAGACGAGGACGTCGCCGGGCTCCAGCTCCGCCACCTGGGCGCTGGCGATCGCCTCGTGGAAACGCGGATGCTGCTTGAAGTCCGGGTTCTCGAAGTCGACCAGGCTGACCACCTGGCCGCCGGGCGTCGGCTCCAGCGGCCCGGGATAGAGATTGGCCACCTGGTCCGGCGGGAACAGGGTGAAGCGTCGCCGGCCCACGGCGCAGACGGCGATGTTGTTGGACGTGTCGTAGTGGGCGGCCGCCGTGGTGCGGTTGCCGATCCAGATCCCGGCCATCGGCGGCTGCGGGCCGAACACCTCGGGCCCAAGGCCGAGGTCGTTGGCGGCCTTGAGGCTGGGGAAATAGGCGTCCAGATCGGTCGAGCCGACATAGACCGATGGCGCGTCGTTCAGACCCTCGACCGCTTCGAGGCGCTCCAGGAACGTCTCCAGCGGCGCGCGCTCGGCCTTGAAGTTCATCGCCGTGCGGGTCTCATCGTAGAAGAACCGGCCCTTGATCGACGGATCGCCGGCGTAGCCCACCACCCGGCCGCCATGGTCATGAGCACGGATGTAGTCGCGTGCCGCCTGACCGGATTCAAGGCCGGCCTGGACCAGCGGCCAGTCGCGCGCCAGGCCCTTGAAGACCATCGGCGTCTGGCCGGCCAGCACAGCGTCGAACGGGATCTCAGCCGGCGTCGCGACCGCGGTTTCCAGCGTCCGTCGGGCCGTCAGGGCGGTCATGCCAGGGTCGCGCGCTTGCGGTTCTTGCGGGCGATCAGGTCCTGGATATTGCCCATCGAGGCGATCAAGGCCCAGGCCGCACGCAACAGGCCCGACTGGTGCAGCCGCTCCAGGTCCGCGCCGGCCACGGCGGCCAGCCGATCGGGCGCCAGGGTGTAGACCTCGGGCAGGTCGTAACTGGTCTGGTCGTCCAGCTTGATCTCGATGTCGATCGGCTCGATCAGGCCCAGCTCGTCGAAGGCGGCGAACATCGGGCCGTTCACCTCCAGGCCCTCATGGATCAGGCCCAGCGTCCGGTTGACGCTCTGCAGGTAGGGCGCGGCCCCGCCCGCCGGCAGGAACAGGCGCTCGCCCGCGTCGCGGCTGATGCGCGGATGGTCGAGGTCGACGTGGATCATCGGCCGGGGCTCTTCGCCGAGCCTGTCGTGCTGCAAGGCGATCGAGAACGGGCCGCGCCGCTGGACGGCGGGGATGTAGCGGGCATTCCAGCCGGTCTCGTCCAGGAACAGGTTCTCGTCGCGATCCAGGCCCAGCAGCGCCACGGCCTGATAGCCGCCGGCGGCGTCCTTGCGGATCAGGATCGGATATTCGCGCTGCGCCGCCTCGAACTCGGTTGGCAGCAGCAGCGTCTGGTTCAGGCCGTCGCCATAGGCGACGCCGTGGTCGGCGATCACGCGCAGGTCGGCGTGGTCGACATTGTTGAGAAGCACTCGGTTCATCAGGGCTCACTCACTTCAAGCCACTACTTCAAAGGAAGAAAGGGGCCGCCGCAAGCGGCGACCCCTGCCCCAAACTTCTAGAGACTTCCGGTCTAGAAGCGGTAGCGAGCGCCGAGGAGGAAGCGGCGATCCAGTTCCTGGGCGAACCACAGCTCGTTTTCGTCGCGAGCATAGGTGCGCAGGTGTTCCTTGGTCAGGTTCAGGCCTTCCAGCGACACCGCCAGCTTCGGCGTGATGTCGTAGCTGACGCTGAAGTCCAGCTGGCCGAAGGGCTCGACATTGACCGGGTTGCGGCCGCCGCCACGGTTGGTGGCCTGCAGGAAGCGGTCACGCCAGTTGTAGGCCACGCGCGCTGAGATCCCGTTCTTGTCGTAGATCAGGGTGGCGTTGGCGGTGTCCGACAGACCCAGCAGAGCGAACTGGTCCTCGTCCGGGTTGGCGGCGTTGTTGAAGTCCACGTCGCCGCGGACCATCGTATAGGCCCCCGAGATGCCGAAGCCCGTATCTCCGAAGAAGTGCTGGGCGGCGATTTCGAAGCCGTGGATCTTGCCGGTCTTGTTGTTGATCGGCTTAGAGACCTGGAAGTTGTACAGGGCGTCCGCGCTGTTCGGCGTCAGATCGATCGCGGCCAGGATGGTGTCCGCATAGGTCTGGTCCAGATCGCCGTTGGCGATGCGGTGGGCCTGGTACTGGGCCGTCGCCGCCGCCACCGAGCCGGTCTGTTGGATCAGCGCCGTCATGGTGAACAGGTTGACGTCGGTCTGGCTGGCGCCGATGCCGGACAGGGCCGTCTTGGCTTGGCCCGAACGGCTGCCCGCAACGCCAGAGCTGGCGTCACGCAGGCCGAACAGGTTCTGGTTCTGCGTGCCGGAGCCGACGAAGTTGGTCACCTGCTTGTCGAAGAAGCCGATCGAGATGTAGCTGCTGGGCTTGTAGTACCACTCCAGCGACACATCGAAGTTGTCCGAGATCAGCGGGTCCAGGCCCGGGTTGCCGCTCTTGCCGAGCGGGATGCCCCCGTTGGCGGTCGGACGGTTCGGCTGGTCTACCGACGCCGAGGCGAACAGGTTGCCGTATTCAGGCCGCGCGATGGTGCGGCTGAACGAGAAACGGCCCGTCAGGTTGTCCAGGAAGTCGATGCGGAAATCCATCGACGGCAGCAGGTTGTGGTAGCTGCCCTTGCCCGAGATCGGCTGGTAGGTGTTGCCCGTGACGACGCTGAAGTCGTTGTCGGCCGTCCAGAGGATGTTGCCGGGCACGCGGACCAGCGACGTGGACTTGGTCTTGGTGGTCTCGTAGCGGACGCCGGTGACCAGCTCGGTCGGCATGCCGGCCAGCTCGGCCTTCCAGGTGATTTGGCCGTAGGCCGCGGCGATGTCTTCCTTGACCTGGTTGTTGTCCTGGCTGGTGACGTTGACCGGGTTGGTCGCCTTGTAAACCGGCGAAAGCGCATTGTAGAGGTCGACCGCGTTGGCGCGGAACGACACCAGGCCAGCGCCGGTCTGGCCCGGATTGAAGTCGCTGAACTGGCAGGCCAGGCAGAACTGCTTGACCAGGTTGCCGGCGTACTTCTGCACGTCGCCCGGGGCCGAGATGCCCCACGTGCCCAGGTCCTGCTGGGTGGCGATGCCGCTCTGGGTCATTTTCGAGGTGCGGTAGTCGACCCCGAAGTCGAAGCGGCTGCCGTTGTCGTCCAGGTCCCAACGGCCGTCGAGGCGGATTTCCTTGACGTCCTGTTGCTGGCGTTGCGACCAAGTGCGCGCCACCTGGCTGCCCAGATCGCCGGCGTCCAGCTTGCCGTTGGCGTTGCCGCGCGGGGCGGCGTCGTTGATCGTGAAGGTCTGGACCGGGATCGCGCCGCTGTAGTCGACCTGGTGCGACGCGATGATCGGCGCGCCGATCGCGACGGCGGTCGAGCTGGTGCCGTTCGGCGCGTCGGGCTGGCTGTCGGCCTTCGAGAGATGGCCGTCCAGGGTCAGCTTGAACTTGTCGGTGACGTCCCAGTCGGCGTTCAGGCCGACCGACTTCAGCGAGTCCTTGTTGGCCCGGTACTGCTGCTCGAAGCCCATGTCCTTGGTGCCGCTGAGCGTTTCCTGGAGCAGCACGGCGGTGGCGACGACAGGGTTGTTGTCGAAGGTCACCTTGTCGAACGGACGGTTGAACCAGTTGCTGCTGTCGTTGCGACGCTCGAACTGCTTATTCTGGGCGTACAGGCCGTCGACCGTGACCGTGAAGTTCTCGGTCGGACGATACTGGACCGAACCCTGGGCGTTGATCCGCTCACGCTCGCCCTGGGCGAAGTGGTAACGGCTGTCGTTCGGGATCGCGACCAGGGTGCTCGCGCTCGAGGGCGCGTTGGTGATCTGGGTCGCGCCGCCGGCGCGGACGAAGCCGTTGGCCGGATCGAGGAACTGCGCCAGGGTGCGGATGTTCCAGTCGTTCGACGTGGCCGATCGGCTGGTGAAGTCGCGCTTCTGGTAGCTGCCGAACAGGGTGACGCCGAATTTCTCGCCGTCATCGACCCAGTTCACCAGGCCCGAGGCTTCCGGCGTGAACTTGTGGCCGAAATCGTCGAGCTTCTTGTCCATGCTGGTGTCGTAGACACCCTTGACGCCGAAGCTGCCCGTCAGGCCCGGCTTGCCGTCCAGCGGGCGGCGGGTCTTGACGTTGATCGTGGCGCCGATGCCGCCTGACGGCACGGCCGCGCGGCCGGTCTTGTAGACCTCCAGCGTGGTCACGCCTTCGGACGCGAGGTTGGAGAAGTCGAACGAGCGGCTGGTGCCGGCCGCGAAATCCGCGTTCTGGTCGCCGCCGACCGTGGCGACCTTGGCGGTGGGCATCGAGCGGCCGTTCAGGGTCACCAGGTTGAAGCTGGGACCAAAGCCGCGGACGGTGACCTGCGAGCCCTCGCCGTTGGTGCGGTCGATGGACACGCCGGTGATGCGCTGCAGGGATTCCGCCAAGTTGGTGTCTGGGAACTTGCCCATGTCTTCGGCGGAGATGGCGTCGACGACGCCGCTGTTGTTGCGCTTGATCGCGATCGACCGCTCGAGCGAAGCGCGGATGCCGGTGACGACGATCTCGTCGACGGCGGTGTTGTCTTGAGTCTGCTGCGCGAACGCCGAACCGGCGAACATGGCCGCCGTGATGGCGACGCAAGAGGCAGACGCGTGCAAGCGACGAAGCCGCTTCATAGCCGTTCCCCCTAATGAGCCCCTGTGGGGCGCTGTTTTTGTTACGCCGGGATTATTCCCGGCTCTCTTCCCGCCCCTCGCGCCCTGGCAAACAACCAAGGCTCAAGAGACTGGTTAGCGGTAACATTGGTCCGATAACGTCGCAATGCCAAAATGACAGCGCTGACAAGATTTTTTCGAGGCGATTGTTGCGACCCACGCCGGCCAGTCGTGGAGCCGATTTTGAGACGTGGAGCGGCGCGGATACGTCCGTCCGCGGCGCATGCACACTGGTGCGGGACGGAAGCCATTGTCCTGCAGGACAATTTTCGAAGGTTGCGGCTAGAGCCGTATCCTGACGCCTAGACCGAACGAGCGTCCCGAGCGGCCGATCTGCAGCGGGCGGCTGCGGCGGCCTTCATAGGCGGCCTCGATCGTGTCGGTCAGGTTGCTGCCTTCCACGTACAGGGAGATGCGCGGAGTGAGGTCGTAGGACCCGGCCGCGTCCAGGTAGCCGGCGCTGGCGACCACGAAGCTGGACACCCCGCCCCCCTGCATGTCGGCCTCCGAACCGAACGGCGAGCGCCAGGTCCAGGACAGGTGCGCATGCAGCGGGCCGCGCTCGATGAACGGGCTGATCGAATAGGACAGGCGCGAGACGCCATTCAGACGGCCGCGCCGCCCTTGGTCGTCGAGGCTGGCGGCGTCGACCCAGGTGGCGCTGGTCCAGACGCCCAGGCCATGGCCAAAGCGGCGACTGAAGGCGGCCTCCAGGCCCGTGACTTTCGCCTGCCCCGCGTTGCGCGGGCGGGACATCATCACCGTCGCCACCACCGGCGTCCCGGCTCGGGTGGCGAAGGTCAGGCGTTCAGGCTGGGCCGAGACGACGATGAAGTCGTCGATGGTCTTGTGGAACACCGCCAGGCTGACGCCGCCGAAGCCCGTGAACTCACGCTCCAGCGAGGCGTCGTAGTTGGTGGCCAGATACGGCTTCAGTTCCGGATTGCCGCCGACGCCGGAGAACAGGGTCCCGGCCGAGGGATTGTCGATCTCGGCCTGACCTCGCTGGTAGAGGATCGAGACCAGGCTGCTGGCCGGCAC
>JAEXJH010000555.1 GCA_023445955.1 Pseudomonadota bacterium | reverse complement strand
TCTTGGCCTGTAGTGGCCCGCCCTCTTCGACCGCTGGGGTTCTCCGGAAACGGAGATTCCCGGGTCCCGGTAAGGCCTCAACAGGGCCACCCGACGGGACGCTGATGGAAAACGGTTACGCGGAGCGTCGGGCTTCGTCGAAACGGTATTTCTAACTCACACTCCGGACGCTGTCCGGCGCTCCGCGTCCCTTTCCAACACCTTCAGCGGCAAACGCCGCGTGAAGCAGCGGTCGTGCGCCTAGAGCTGTAGCCCGTACAGCCGCCGATCGCGCCGCTCGCCATCGCGGTGCACGGCGCCTTTCAGATAGCCCTCGGCCTTGAAGCCCAGCTTTTCCAGCAGGCGCTCGGCGCGGTTGTCGCCGACGTGGATGCTGGCCACCAGGCTCTTGAGGCCCTTGGCGGCGGCATGGGCGAGGAGGGCGCTGACGGCTTCGGCGCCGAAGCCCTTGCCCCAGCCCTTGCGGTCGACCACGAAGCGAATCTCGGCCCGCTCATGGCGCTTGTCGATATCGATGAAGTCGCAATAGCCGAGGTAGGCCCCGCTCGTCGTGTGGCGGATGCTCCAGTAGGCGGCGTCGCCGGCGGTCATCTCCTCGACCTGGGCGGCGACGCGGCTGGCGACCTCGTCCGGATCCTCGATCGGCTCCTGGTCGAGGTTGGACATCACCTCGGCGTCGCTGAGGAACGGATAGATCAGGGGCGCGTCGTCGACCTTCAGCGGCGTGAGGGTCAGGCGTTCGGTCTCGAGGATCATGCGGTCCGGCGGATCGGTTACGGGGCTTGCGTTTGGGAGCACGCTTCCCAGCTATGGCGCGGAGCGCTCGCTAGTGGTAGAGGGGCCGCTTCGTTTTTCGCGCGGCATTTCGCCCGCGCCCGGATCGAGAACACATTCCACATGCTTATCGGCGTCCTGCTGGCCATCAATATCGTCGTCTGCCTCGGTCTGATCGGGGTGGTGCTGCTGCAGCGCTCCGAAGGCGGCGCTCTGGGCATGGGCGGCGGCAACACCGGCTTCATGACCGCCCGCGGCGCCGGCGACCTGCTGACGCGCATCACCTGGATCCTGTTCTCGGTCTTCCTGCTGATCAGCCTGACGCTGACGATCCTGACGGGTCGCGCCAACACCGGCGGTTCGGTCGCCGACCAGGTCAAGGGCCTGGACGCCAAGACCCTGAACGCCGCGCCGACTCCGGCGGCCCCGGTTCCCGGTTCGCTGAACTCGCTGCCGGCCTCGCCCGACAGCCAGCCGGGCGCCATCCAGGCTCCGACCCCGCAGATCAATACGCCGGCTCCAGCCGCCGCCCAGCCCTCGCTGCTGGCGCCGACGCCCAAGGCCGAAACGCCGAAGGCCGAGGCCAAGAAGCCGGCGGCCAAACCGGCCGAGAAGCCCGCCGCGGCCGCTTCGGCCCCGACGGTCGCAGCCCCGCCGGCGGAACAGCCCAAGCCATAACCGTCCAAGACGGTCCTTCCACTGACCCCCGAGGGCGACCTCGGGGGTTTAATCTTGTTGATGAACGCAGGTCTTTTCACCCGCGTCGTCGAATCACGGGTAATCTGATCGCCCATGACGCGGTACATTTTCATCACCGGCGGCGTGGTTTCCTCGCTTGGCAAAGGTCTGGCCTCGGCGGCGCTCGGCGCGCTGCTGCAAGCGCGTGGCTACTCGGTCCGTCTTCGTAAGCTCGACCCCTATCTCAACGTCGATCCGGGCACGATGAGCCCGTATCAGCACGGCGAGGTCTTCGTGACCGACGACGGGGCGGAAACCGACCTCGACCTGGGCCACTACGAGCGCTTCACCGGCGTGTCGGCCAAGAAGGCCGACAACATCACCACCGGCCAGATCTACAAGACGATCATCGAGAAGGAGCGTCGCGGCGACTATCTGGGCGCGACCGTCCAGGTGATTCCGCACGTGACCAACGAGATCAAGGATTTCGTCATGTCGCCGGCCATGGACGAGACGGGCGGCAAGCCGGTCGACTTCGTGCTGGTCGAGATCGGCGGCACCGTCGGCGACATCGAGGGCCTGCCGTTCTTCGAAGCTATCCGCCAGCTGCGCCAGGACCTGCCGCGCGGCCAGAGCTGCTACGTGCACCTGACCCTGCTGCCGTTCATCAAGACGGCCGGCGAGATGAAGACCAAGCCGACCCAGCACTCTGTCAAGGAGCTGCGCTCGATCGGCATCCAGCCGGACATCCTGCTGTGCCGCTGCGAGCAGGAGATCCCGCCCGAGGAAAAGCGCAAGATCGCCCAGTTCTGCAATGTCCGCCCTAGCGCGGTCATCCAGGCGATGGACTCATCGTCGATCTACGCGGTGCCGATCGACTATCACAACGAAGGCCTGGACGCCGAAGTGCTGGACGTGTTCGGCATGAACGACGCCCCGGCGCCGGACCTGACGCGCTGGAAGACGATCGACGAGACCGTCCTGCATCCCGATGGCGAGGTGACCATCGCCGTCGTCGGCAAGTACACCGTGCTGAAGGACGCCTATAAGTCGCTGATCGAGGCGCTGCATCACGGCGGCCTGGCCAACAAGGTCAAGGTCAACCTGGACTGGGTCGAGAGCGAGACCTTCGAGGGCGACGAGGGCGCGGCCGCGGCCCGTCTGGAGAACGCCCACGCCATCATGGTGCCCGGCGGCTTCGGCGAGCGGGGCGCGGAGGGCAAGATCCGCGCAGCCCAGTTCGCTCGGGAGCGAAAGGTGCCGTATTTCGGCATCTGCTTCGGCATGCAGATGGCCGTGATCGAGACCCTGCGGAACGTCGCCGGCATCAAGGACGCCAGTTCGTCCGAGTTCGGCCCGACCGAGCGTCCGGTGGTCGGCATCATGACCGAGTGGATCAAGGGCAACGAGACTGTCCAGCGCCGCGCCAACGACGACCTGGGCGGCACCATGCGCCTGGGGGCCTACGAGGCCGTCCTGACGGCCGGTTCGAAGGTCGCGCAGATCTACGGCTCGACCGAGATCAGCGAGCGCCACCGCCACCGCTACGAGGTCAATATCGGCTATGCTCATCTGATGGAGGACGCCGGCCTGAAACTGACCGGCCGCTCGCCCAACGGCGTGCTGCCCGAGATCGTCGAGCGGGACGACCATCCGTGGTTCATCGGCGTCCAGTACCACCCGGAACTGAAGAGCCGTCCGTTCGCGCCGCACCCGCTTTTCGCCAGCTTCATCGCCGCTGCGAAGGAGCACGGACGGCTTGTGTGACGGATTTTCCCCAGGTGCTTGCGTCTGGGGAGAGATTCGGGCATAAGCCCCCGCTCACGCGGCGGCCTGGGTCGAACCCTAGTCGCCGCTCCTAATTTTCACGCTCAGCGAGCAGAGTCACTTCGATGGCCGTTCCCAAAAGAAAAACTTCGCCTTCTCGCCGGAACATGCGCCGGTCGCACCACGCCCTGGGCGCTAACTCGTTCATCGAGGACAAGGACACTGGCGAGCTGCGCCGTCCGCACCATGTCGATCTGAAGACCGGCATGTACAACGGCAAGCAGATCCTGACCCCGAAGGAAGACTAAGGTCTCCTTTCGTCAGTGACGATTTCGAAAACGCCGCCTGGTTCGCCCGGGCGGCGTTTTTCGTCGTATTTTCGTCGTACGCTCAAAAAACGGTGTTAGCCTTCCGTATAGGGAGGTACGCCCATGCTCACACGCCGAAACATCACGGCGGGACTGGGATTTTCGTTGGCCGCGTCGTCGGCGCTGGCCGAGTCTTCGATCCCCGTCCCCGTCAATCAGGCCCGGCCTCCAGGCGCCACAGCGCCGCCGCAGGACGATTCGGTCCTGATCTTGGACGCCTCTCTCGATGAAGACGACCGCCTCACCGTCGAGGTGGAGATCAACGGGCAGGGGCCCTTCAACTTCGTCGTCGACACCGGGGCAGGGCGCAGTGTCCTGACGCCGGGCGTCGCCGAGAAGCTGAACCTGCCGGCCGGTCCGAACATCATCATCCACGGCATCTCCAGCGCCATCACCAGCCCGACGGCGCGGATCGAGACCATGACCGCCGGGGAAGCCCGCCTGGGGGCGGCGACCTTGCCGGTGTTGCCCTATGAGCGAGTCGGCGCCGACGGCCTGCTGGGCGTCGACATCCTGGATCGCCGCAACGTCGTCATGGACTTCCGCAAGCGGCAGTTGCTGATCCGCCGCAGCCAGTTCTTCTCGGAAATGACCCGCAAGGCCGACGAGATCTCGGTGCCGGCCGACGCGCGGTTCGGACGCCTGACCCTGACCGACGCCCGGGTCGGCGGGACCCGTTCGGTGGCCTTCATCGACTCCGGCGGCGGCGTCTCGATCGGTAACATGGCGCTGCAGCGGGCCATCGCCGCCAAGCGACGTCGCGTGCCGGACTTCGTCAAGCCGGCGCGCCTGCTCACCGCTGGCGGCGAGGTCTATCTGGGCGAGTTCCGGGTCGTGCCCAGCATCACGATGGGCAATTTGCAGCTGACCAACATCCCTATGGCCTTCGCCGACGTGCACATCTTCGACGTCTGGTCGCTGAACGATCGGCCGGCGGCCCTGCTGGGCGTGGACGTCCTGAAGCTGTTCGCCAAGGTCGAGCTGGACTTCGGCTCGGACCGCGTCCTCTTCAAGCTGGGCCAGAGGAACGGCCTGACGCCGATCTTCAACGTCTGAGGCCTACTGGGAGCGGCCGCGGGCCATCACCTGCCGGCGGCGTTCCTCGACCTTCCCTGGCGTGACCTCGGCATTGTGGCCTGTGGACCGGGCGTGCTCGGTCTTCAGCCCCTCGCCGAAGGCCTGGGCGTAGCCGTCGTCGATCAGCGACTTGTAGAAGGCCAGGGTCTCGACCGGGATCGTCGCCATGTCCTGCGCCAGCTTCAGCGCGGTCGGCAGCAGGTCGTCAGCCGTCACGACGCGATTGACCAGGCCCCAGTCCGCGGCGGTGGCCGCGTCCAGGAAGTTGCCGGTCAGCGACAGCTCCTTGGCGCGGGAGAGACCGATCAGGCGTGACAGCTTCTGCGACAGGCCCCAGCCCGGCATGATGCCGACCCGAGCGTGGGTGTCGGCGAAGCGGGCGTTCTCCGAGGCGATCAGCACGTCGCAGGCCAAAGCGAGCTCGAAGCCGCCGGTGATGGCCACGCCGTTGATCGCGCCGATCACCGGCTTGCGGCAGGTCTCGACAGCTCGGACCGGATTGGAGCGCGCGTCCTGATCGTTGGCCGCGCCCAGGCCGTCGGCGCCCAGCTCCTTGAGGTCGAGGCCAGCGGTGAAGGCCTTCTGGCCCGCGCCGGTCAGGATCACGACGCTGACGTCGGGATCGGCGTCCAGGGTGACCATCGTGTCATGCAGAGCCAGCCGCAGCGCCTTGGACAGGGCGTTCATCGCCTCGGGCCGATTGAGCGTGACGATGGCCACGGGGCCGCGCCGTTCGACGTCCAGCATGAGCTTCTCCCTTTGTGAGCGACGATCAGTCGGCCTCCCAAGGGGAAGTCAAGTTGCGCCCGGAGCCCATGGCGGCTAAAGCCACCGCGCCTTTTGGCCTTGAGGAGCAGTCCATGACCGAGATCGTCGACATCATCGCCCGCGAAATTCTCGACAGCCGGGGCAACCCGACCGTCGAAGTCGACGTGATCCTGGACGACGGCGCGTTCGGCCGCGCTGCAGTGCCGTCGGGCGCCTCGACCGGCGCTCACGAAGCCGTCGAAAAGCGCGACGGCGACAAGGCTCGCTATCTGGGCAAGGGCGTCCAGCAGGCCGTCGACGCCGTCAACGGCGAGATCTTCGACGCCCTGGCCGGCGTGGACGCCGAGGACCAGCGCCGCGTCGACAACCTGCTGATCGAACTGGACGGCACGCCGAACAAGGCCCGCCTGGGCGCCAACGCCATCCTGGGCGTATCGCTGGCCGCCGCCAAGGCCGCCGCCGAGTCGGCTGGCCTGCCGCTCTACAAGTACGTCGGCGGCGTGAACGCCCGCGTGCTGCCGACCCCAATGATGAACATCATCAACGGCGGCGCCCATGCCGACAATCCGATCGACATCCAGGAATTCATGATCCTGCCGACCGGCGCCAAGGAATTCCGCGAAGGCCTGCGCATGGGCGCCGAGATCTTCCACAGCCTGAAGAAGGCCCTGAAGGACGCCGGCCACAACACCAACGTCGGCGACGAGGGCGGCTTCGCCCCGAACCTGGCGTCGGCCGAAGCCGCGCTCGACTTCATCGTCAAGGCTGGCGAGAAGGCCGGCTACAAGGCCGGTGAGGACTTCGTCCTGGGTCTGGACGTCGCCTCGACCGAGTTCTTCAAGAACGGCAAGTACGAGCTGGAAGGCGAGGGCAAGTCGCTCGACCCGGCCCAGATGGTTGACTACCTGGCCGACCTGGCCGGCAAGTTCCCGATCCTGTCGATCGAGGACGGCATGGCCGAAGACGACTTCGAAGGCTGGAAGCTGCTGACCGACACCCTGGGCAAGAAGGTCCAGCTGGTCGGCGATGATCTGTTCGTCACCAACCCGGCGCGCCTGCAGATGGGCCTGGACAAGGGCCTGGCCAACTCGATCCTCGTGAAGGTCAACCAGATCGGCACGCTGTCGGAAACCATCGACGCCGTCGAACTGGCGCACCGTCACGGCTACACCAGCGTCATGAGCCACCGCTCGGGCGAGACCGAGGACTCGACGATCGCCGACCTGGCCGTCGCCCTGAACTGCGGTCAGATCAAGACCGGCTCGCTGGCCCGCTCGGACCGTACGGCCAAGTACAACCAACTGCTGCGCATCGAAGAGATGCTGGACGACCAGGGCGTCTATGCCGCCCGCGCGGCGTTGAAGGGCCGCTAGGACCCTTCCAGATCGCTGGACCTTGCGACGGCGCGGTCTCCGAAAGGGGCCGCGCCTTTTGCGATTCTGGGGGTTGAGCACGCGCCTCAAGGTCGGGCGCCCGCTTCTTCGGCGCCATTAACCCACAAATTTTCTAAAAGCTCGGCAGTCGTTTCAAACGAGACCATTTCCGCCCAGTTCGCGGTCGCGAACTGACTTCGGCGGCGCAGTATCTAGATGCGGGTGAAACCATCTCAGATGAAAGCATCGCTCGCCTGCCTGGCGAACCGGGAAAGACCCTTCTCAAAGCCCGGATTTAGAAGGCGTTAAGCACGATCGGCGATCCTGCGACTCCCCCTCTGGGACCCTGAGATGTTCGCCCGACTGCAACCCTTCCTGCCGACCGCGGCGATTTTTTTCCTGATTTTCTACTTCGCCTTTCACGCTCTGACAGGTGATCGAGGCCTGCTGTCCATTTCGCAGCGCAATGCGGACCTCGCAGCAAAAACAAAGGAACTCAGGAAGATACGCGCGGAGAGGATGGACCTTGAGGCCCGTGCTCGTCTATTACGCAGCGGCAGTCTGTCGGCTGATCTCCTGGAGGAGCGCGCGCGTTCCCTTCTAGGATATGCCGACCCGAGGGACTATGTGATCCGCGTCAAGCGTCCGAGCTGACCGATCGCCTAACCTTCGGAATCGACTGTCGGTCGGTCCATGGGTCGTTCGGTCCTGGATCGGTCTTGATGGTGCATCAGGGTATTTCCTTCGCGGGACCGACGAATTTTCGGCGGAAGCTGCCCTCAGGACGAAGGCCGCGATGAAGATTGGCCAGGGAGATTTGAATGGCGCGTACGCGCAAGGCTGAGGCCTCTGAGGCGAAGGGCGTAGACACCGGTGTCAACGACTTCGTCGGCAAGGACGAACTCCTGAAATTCTATCAGGACATGCTGCTGATCCGCCGCTTCGAGGAGCGCGCCGGCCAGCTGTACGGCATGGGCCTGATCGGCGGCTTCTGCCACCTGTACATCGGTCAGGAAGCCATTGCGGTCGGCATGCAGTCGATCTCGCAGAAGGGCGACCAGATCATCACGGGCTACCGTGACCACGGCCACATGCTGGCCGCTGGCATGGATCCCCGCGAGGTCATGGCCGAGCTGACCGGCCGCGCCGGCGGTTCGTCCAAGGGCAAGGGCGGGTCGATGCACATGTTCGACATCGAGACCGGCTTCTACGGCGGCCACGGCATCGTCGGCGCCCAGGTGGCGCTCGGCACCGGTCTGGCGCTGGCCAACAGCTACAAGGGCAATGGCAACGTCTCGTACGCCTATATGGGCGACGGCGCGGCCAACCAGGGCCAGGTCTACGAGAGCTTCAACATGGCCCAGCTGTGGAAGCTGCCGGTCGTGTATGTGATCGAGAACAACCAGTACGCCATGGGCACCAGCGTCGAGCGCGCCGCCTCGGAAACCGCGTTCCACAAGCGCGGCACGTCGTTCCGCATCCCGGGCGAGGAAGTCGACGGCATGGACGTCGTCGCCGTGCGTGAAGCCGGCGCTCGCGCCACCGAGCACGCCCGCAGCGGCCAGGGTCCCTACATCCTCGAGATGAAGACCTACCGCTATCGCGGCCACTCGATGTCGGACCCGGCCAAGTACCGCACCAAGGAAGAGGTCGACGAGGTCAAGACGACCCGCGATCCGATCGATCACATCAAGGAACGCCTGGCCGCGGCCGGCGTCACCGAAGACGACCTGAAGGGCGTCGACGCGGAAGTGAAGCGTATCGTCGCCGAAGCCGCCGAGTTCGCCCGCACGAGCCCCGAGCCCGATCCCTCGGAACTGTATACCGACGTCTACCTGGAGGCCGCCGAGTGACGGACATCCTGATGCCCGCGCTTTCCCCCACGATGGAGGAAGGCACCCTGGCCAAATGGCTCGTCAAGGAAGGCGACACCATCAAGGCCGGCGACGTGATCGCCGAGATCGAGACCGACAAGGCGACGATGGAAGTCGAAGCCGTCGATGAAGGCGTGATCGAAGCCATCCTGGTCCCGGCCGGCAGCGAAAACGTCAAGGTCAACACCCTGATCGCGCGCCTGAAGGGCGAGGGCGAAGCCGCGGCTCCGGCCGCTCCGGCTGCTGCTCCCGTCGCCGCTGACGGCGCGCCGGCTCCGGGCGCGGCTGCTCCGGCAGCCGGTGGCCCGATCTCGGCCGCCTCGACCTTCGCCGATCCGGAAATTCCGGCCGGCACGGCGCTGAAGAAGATCACGGTCCGCGACGCCCTGCGCGACGCCATGGCCGAAGAGATGCGCAAGGACGACCGCGTCTTCCTGATGGGCGAGGAGGTCGCCCAGTACCAAGGCGCCTACAAGGTCAGCCGCGAGCTGCTGCAGGAGTTTGGCGACAAGCGCGTCATCGACACCCCGATCACCGAGCACGGCTTCGCCGGCATGGGCGTCGGCGCGGCGATGGCCGGCCTGAAGCCGATCGTCGAGTTCATGACCTGGAACTTCGCCATGCAGGCGATCGACCACATCATCAACTCGGCCGCCAAGACGCTCTACATGTCGGGTGGCCAGATCAAGTCGTCGATCGTGTTCCGCGGCCCCAACGGCGCGGCCTCGCGCGTCGGCGCCCAGCACAGCCAGGACTACGCCGCCTGGTACGGCAACGTCCCGGGCCTGAAGGTCATCGCGCCGTATGACGCGGCCGACGCCAAGGGCCTGCTGAAGGCCGCGATCCGTAGCGAAGACCCCGTCGTCTTCCTCGAAAACGAGCTGATGTAAGGCCGCTCGTTCGACGTGCCCAAGCTCGACGATCATGTCCTGCCGATCGGCAAGGCGCGGATCATGCGCGAAGGCAAGCACGTCACGCTCGTCAGCTATTCGATCGGCGTCGGCCTCGCGCTCGAAGCCGCCGAAACGCTGGCCAAGGACGGCGTAGAGGCGGAGGTCATCGAC
>JAEXJH010000554.1 GCA_023445955.1 Pseudomonadota bacterium | reverse complement strand
TGGGCTCGGAGATGTTATTAAGAGACAGCGCCGACATAGTGCGCCCAGACGCCCAGGTCGCGGATCAAGAGCTCCTGGCGACGGATCAGGTCGGCCTTGTAGTAGGCCAGCTTGGTGGCGTCCTTCTCGGTCTTCACCACCACGCTGAGGATGCGCCAGTAGGTGAAGTCCTTCACGAGCTGCTGGTAGCCGTCGATGATCGCGTACGGCAGGTAGCCGGCCTTCCAGCTGTCGACGCCGGCGGCCTGCAGGGCCTTCTCATAGTCGGCGCGGGTCGGCGGCAGGGTCGCCACCGTGAACATCGGACCGCCGTACATCCGGCCCTGGTCGTCGACGTCCAGGAAGTGGGCGGCGTCGCGATCGGTGTCGTGGATCTTGCCCGAGCCCTTCCAGCGGTCCGGCTCGCGGGCGTACTCGCCAATCGCGGCGACAGCGGTCGGGGTGCGCAGGAACGCCGGCATGTCGGCCGGAAGGCTCTGGGCGCCGACGACGCCGACGGTGCGGTGACCCGAGGCGCCCCACGCCAGGGCCTGGGCGGCCGGCGCCGACACGGCGGCGGCGATGAGAAGGACTTTCAGGCTGGACGACAGGCGCAAGGGACAGGCTCCGAGGATCAGATAGGCCGGGCTAAGCGGGTTTAAGGCGCCAAGGCGAGGTTCGCCAGCGCCGCGCGCGCCGGGACCAGAAACCGCCAGTGTTGCGGCGATATTTCGGCCCGAGTCCGCCGTCGGAACAAAAAGCGAGTCGCGACAAACGCTTGGGTTCCACCTGCAGAGCTTCCGAAGACGAAAAAAGTGCGTCCTTACAGCCCAGTTTCAACCGTCTGAATCCACGCCGTTTTCTCGCTCGTCGGGCGAAAGCGGCCCGCGACACATCGACTCCCAGGGTTGTCACGGGTCCGTGATCGGAATATCCAGACCGCCGCCCGACAGACAACGCCGATAAGAGGTCCCCCTCGATGCGACGCCAACTCGCCGGAATTTTGGCCACCGCGGTCATCTCCGCGTTCGCCCTTCCCGCTCTCGCCCACGCCGCCGATGCGGCCCCCGCCCCGGCTCCGACCGCCACGCGCGTCGATCCGCTGGGCGACCTGATCACCACCGCCCTGGGCGGCGGCCTGCCGGGCTCGGTCGAGTTCACCATGCGGGCCACGATGTACCACGCCGGCGCCAAGGGCATCCGCGCGTTCGACTCGCTGGGCTGCAAGGTCGCGGCCATGCGCACCGTCGCGGTCGATCCCAAGGTGATCCCGCGCCGCACCGTGCTCTTCATCAAGGAAACCGTCGGCCTGACCATGCCCGACGGCACCAAGCACGACGGCTACTGGTACGCCTCCGACATCGGCGGCGCGATCAAGGGCCTCAAGCTCGACCTCTTCAGCGGCTTCGGCGCTAGCTCGATGAGGGCCATGGGCGGTCTCGACCTCTCCAGCCTGTCGGTCAGCAAGGTCGGCGAGTTCAAGGGCTGCCCGCCGCAATAGGAGTCAAGGGGCCGGGATGACGCTGCAGCTGACTGGCCTCTGCCCTCTGATCCAAGTCTACGACATGCCGACCGCCATCGCGTTCTATCGCGACCGCCTCGGCTTCGAGATCGTCCAGCACTCCCCCGAAATCGACGCCCCCGAGGGCCGCTACTTCCACTGGGCATGGCTGCGCCTGGGTCCGGCGGACCTGATGCTGAACACTGCCTATGACGAGGCCGAGCGTCCGCCCCTGCCCGACGCGGCGCGCGTCGCGGCCCATCGCGACACCGGCCTCTTCTTCGGCTGCCCGGACGTTGACGCCGCCTACGAGGCCCTGCGCGCGGCGGGCCTGACGCTGGATCCGCCCAAGGTCGCGCCCTACGGCATGAAGCAGTTGTGGCTGACCGATCCCGACGGCTATCAGCTCTGCTTTCAGGCGCCGGCCTGATCGCGCCCTGCCGCGCCGACTTGGCGCTTGGCCCGGCGACGCTTACACCTCATGACCGCAAGCGGCCGGAAAGGCCCGGGAGGGATCGTATGCGTTTGTCCGTCAGTGTCCTGGCCTTGGTTTCGGCCGCCGTCCTTGCGACCTCGCCAGCCCACGCGGCCGATGACCTCCCCCGCCTGAAGGCTCGGGCCGCGAAGGTCTCGATCACCCGCGACGACTGGGGCATCGCCCACATCCACGGCAAGACCGACGCCGACGCGGTGTTCGGCATGGCCTACGCCCAGGCCGAGGACGACTTCAACCGCGTCGAGACCAACTTCGTCACGGCCCTGGGCCGCACCGCCGAGGCCGAGGGCGAGAAGGCGATCTGGGCGGATCTCCGCCAGAAGCTGTTCATCGATCCCGTCGTGCTGAAGGCCGACTACGCCAAGAGCCCGACCTGGCTGAAGGCGCTGATGAACGGCTGGGCCGACGGCCTGAACTTCTACTTGGCGACCCATCCGGACGTGAAGCCGAAGGTCATCCAGCATTTCGAGCCGTGGATGGCGCTCAGCTTCTCGGAAGGCAGCATCGGCGGCGATATCGAGCGCGTGGCGCTGACCCAGCTGGAGGCCTTCTACGGTAAGCGCCAGCTGGCCATGACCGCCGACGAGAAGGGCCTGCTGTTCAAGGAGCCCAAGGGCTCGAACGGCGTCGCCATCGCCCCGCAGAACACCCTGGCCGGCCACGCCCTGCTGCTGATCAACCCGCACACCAGCTTCTTCTTCCGCTCGGAGATGCAGGTGGCCAGCGACCAGGGCCTCAACGCCTATGGCGCCACGACCTGGGGCCAGTTCTTCATCTACCAGGGGTTCAACGCCAAGGCTGGCTGGATGCACACCTCCAGCGGCGTCGATGTGGTCGACGAGTTCGCTGAGACCATCGTCGAGAAGGATGGCCAGCGCTTCTACAAGTACGGCTCGGAGCTGCGCCCGCTGAAGACCGAAGTCATCACCGTCCCCTACCGCGCCGCCGACGGGACGATGGCCGAGCGCAAGTTCACCGTCTTCAAGACCCACCACGGTCCGATCGTCCGCGAGGCCGACGGCAAGTGGATCAGCATCGCCCTGATGAACAAGCCGATGGCGGCGCTGGAGCAGTCGTTCCTGCGCACCAAGGCGACTGACTACGCGTCGTTCATGAAGGTGGCCGAGCTGAAGGCCAATTCGTCGAACAACACCCTGTTCGCCGACAGCAAGGGCCAGATCGCCTATCTGCACCCGCAGTTCATCCCGATCCGCGACGACCGCTTCGACTACACCAAGCCGGTCGACGGGTCGGACCCCGCCACCGACTGGAAGGGCCTCACCCCGCTGGACAAGGCTCCGCACGTGCTGAACCCGAAGAACGGCTGGGTCTTCAACAGCAACAACTGGCCCTATGGCGCGGCCGGCGAGTACAGCCCGAAGAAGGCAGACTTCCCGAAATATATGGACCAGGCCGGCGAGAACCCGCGTGGCGTCCACGCGCCGCTAGTGCTGAAGGACCGCAAGGACTTCACCCTGGGCGGCCTGATCACGGCGGCATACGACCCCTACCTGACCGCCTTCGCGCGGCTGGTCCCGACGCTGGTCGCCGCCTACGACGCCGCGCCCGACCCGAAGGTGGCCGAGCAGGTCGCGGCCCTGAAGGCCTGGGACTGCAAGTGGTCGGCGCGTTCGACGCAGACCTCCCTGGCCGTGTTCTGGGGCGAGGCGATGTGGGCCAAGGCCGCACCGGCCGCCAAGGCGGCGGGGATCAGCCCCTACGACTACATGGCCGACAGGATGAGCGGCGCCGACAAGCTGGCCGCCCTGGCCGAGGCTTCCAACCGCCTCACCGCCGACTTCGGTTCTTGGAAGACGCCTTGGGGCCAGATCAATCGCTTCCAGCGCAATGACGGCGCGATCGTCCAGACGTTCGACGACAGCAAGCCCAGCATCCCGGTGGCTTTCACCTCGGCCCAGTGGGGCTCGCTGGCCTCCTTCGGCGCCAAGCGCTGGCCGGGGACCAAGAAGTACTACGGCACCCTGGGCAACAGCTTCGTGGCGGTCGTGGAGTTCGGCGACAAGGTCCGCGCCCGCGCTGTCTCGGCCGGCGGCGAAAGCGGCGATCCGGCCTCCCCGCACTTCAATGATCAGGCGCTGCGCTACAGCCTGGGGAACCTGCGGGATGTGTACTTCTATCCGGAGGACGTGAAGGCGCACGCGGTGAAGACGTACCGTCCGGGGGAGTAGAGGTCATTTCTCCTCCCCCTCTGGGGGAGGTGGCCC
>JAEXJH010000553.1 GCA_023445955.1 Pseudomonadota bacterium | reverse complement strand
GTGTCGCGGAAGGCGGCGGGGGCGGCTGGCGTTGGCGGGGCGTAGGCCGGGGCCATGGAGCAGCCGGCCAGGCCGAGGCCCGCGAGCAGAAGCAGGCTAGCCCTTTGCACCGGCGGCTCCCTTCTTGGCCTTCACGGCGTTGACCTTGTCGCCGGTGGCGATGGCGTCCGGCGGGCTGGTGACGATCCAGTCGTTGGCCGCGATCCCCGAGGCTAGCTCCAGCTCGGCGCCGTCGTCGCGGGCGATCTTCACCGGGTGGATCGAGACGGTGTTGTCGCCGCCGACCACGGCCACGGCCGTGCCTTCCTTGCGGAACAGCAGGGCGTTGGACGGGATCCGCACCGTGCTGGTCGTCGTGGCGCCGGACGCCTGCAGGGCGAGGCTGACCTGGGCGTAGCCGCCGGGCTTCAGCCGGCCGCCGGCGTTGTCGACCTCCAGCTGGATCAGCATCGACCCCGACTGGGCGTCGACCGCGTCGGCCGTGCGCACCAGGCGGGCGTTGAAGGTCTCGCCCGGCTGGTCGGGCGTGGTGAAGGCCGCGCTCATGCCGGGGCGGATCTGGCCCGCCAGGCTCTGGGGCACGCTGACATAGAGGCGCAGGCGCTTGGTGTCCGACACCGTGAACAGCGGCGAGGGACGGCCGCCGCCGGCGCTGATCAGGGCGCCCTGGTCGGTGTCGCGGCTGGTCACCACCCCGTCGAACGGGGCGACGATGCGCTTGAAGGCCGTCAGGCTCTCCAGGCGGCGGACATTGGCGACGGCCTCGTTGCGCATGGCTTCGCGGGCGGCCAGGTCGCCGGCGCGCTCGTCGGCCTCCTGCTGCGAGACGGCGTTCTCGCCCACGAGGCGCTTCCAGCGGGCGGCGCTGGTGGCGGCCAGATCGCGCTGGGCCTGAGCGGTGGCGAGGGCGGCGCGGGCGGCGACCAACTGCTGGTCGACTTCCGGCGCATCGATCTCGGCCAGCACCTGGCCCGCCTTCACCGGCTGGCCGATGTCGACGTACCAGCGGCGCAGATAGCCGTCGGTGCGGGCGAAGACGGGGGCCTCGTTCCAGGCCTGCAGGCGGCCGGGCAGGACCAGCTCGCCGGTCTCACCGCCGCCGGGCTGGATGATGCTGACCGTGGTCAGGGCGCTGGCCTGGCTGGTCTTCTTCAGGTCGTTGCTGGCCATCAGCCGCGAGGCCGTGCCCGCCGCCAGGATCAGGACGAAGCCGGCGGCGCCCAGCAGGGCCAGGCGGCGCAGGCGCTTGGGATCGGTCTTGGGCAAGGTGGACTCAGACATGGGCGACGCCTTCGGGGGAGGCGGCTTCCGCGTGGGGGCGGCGGCCGTGGACGATGGAGAAGATGGTGGGGACGAACAGCAGGGACGCGCAGGTGGCGAAGATCAAGCCGCCGATCACGGCGCGGCCCAGCGGGGCGTTCTGCTCGGCGCCTTCGCCCAGGGCCAGGGCCATGGGCGCCATGCCGATGATCATGGCGAGAGCCGTCATCAGCACGGGGCGGAAGCGGGTGACGCCGGCCTCGAACGCGGCCTGCACGGCGTCGCCGGTGGCTTCCAGCCGCTCGCGGGCGAAGCTGACCACCAGGATCGAGTTGGCCGTGGCCACGCCCATGCACATGATCGCGCCGGTCAGGGCCGGCACCGACAGCGGCGTCTCGGTGGCGAACAGCATCCAGGCGATGCCGGCTAGGGCGGCGGGCAGGGCCGAGATGATCACGAACGGGTCCAGCCAGGACTGGAAGTTGATGACGATCAGCAGATAGATCATCACCACCGCGCCCAGGAGGCCCCAGCCCATGCCGGAGAAGGCGGTGTTCATGGTCTGGTACTGGCCGCGCAGGTTGACCTTGATCTTGGCCGGCTTGTCCTTCTCGAGGGTCTTGAGGACCTTCTGGATATCGGTGGCCACGCCGCCCAGGTCGCGGCCTTGGGTGGCGGCGTAGACATTGACCATCGGCTGGATGTTGTACTGCGAGATCACCGCGGCGGTGGACCCGCGGCTCAGCGTGCCCCGGCCCCCCAGCACCGGCGGCGCCGGGTGGGGCGAGCGCGCGCCGGTGACCGGGATCGAGGCCAGCTTGTCGAAGCTGTCCAGCATGTATTCCGGCGTCTGGGCGACGACGGGATAGGACACCCCGTTCTTCGGGTTCAGCCAGAACACCGGCGCGGTCTGCTGGCTGCCGGCCACGGCGCCGGCCAGGCTGGCGGTGACGTCGCGCTCGTCCAGGCCGAGAGCGTGGATGCGGGTGCGGTCGGCGTCGAAGCGCAGCTCGGGCGAGGCGGCCGGCTGCTGGATGCGCACGTCGGCGATGCCCTTGATGCCGCGGATCGCCCGCAGGATCTTCTGGGCGTAGGCCTGGTTGCTGGCCGCATCGCCGCCCGAGACCTGGATGTCGATCGGCGAGGGGCTGCCGAAGTTCAGGATCTGGCTGGTCACGTCGGCGGGCAGGAACGAGAAGGTCGCCGACGGGAAGGCCTTGGGCAGCTCGGCCCGCAGCGTCTCGACATAACCGTCGGTCGGGTGGTGGCCCTTCTTCAGGCTGATCAGGATGTCGCCGTCCTGCGGGCCGATGGTGCCCGAGGCGTTGTAGGCGGTGTTGATGCCGCTGGTGGACAGGCCGATGTTGTCGACGATGGTCTCCAGCTCATCGGCCGGGATCACGGTGCGGATGTGGCGCTGGATGCGGTCGAACAGGGCCGCCGACTCCTCGATCCGCGTGCCGACGGGGGCGCGGACGTGCAGGGCGATCGAGCCGGAGTCCACGGCCGGGAAGAAGTTCTGGCCCAGGAACGGCACGAGGCACAGGCTCAGCAGGGCGAAGCCCAGGAACCCGGCCACGAACACGCCGCGCGCGCCCAGCGCAAAGCCCAGCAGGCCCGCATAGGCGTCGCGCACCTTGGTGAACGAGCGCTCGAACCCGCGCTGGAAGCGGACCAGGCGGCTCCTGGACGGCGCCTCCTCGTCATGTGGGACGTGGGGCTTGAGCAGATAGGCCGCCATGGTCGGGACCAGGGTCCGCGACAGCAGGAACGAGGCGATCATCGCGAACACGACCGATAGCGCCATCGGCACGAACAGGAAGCCCGACACGCCCGGCAGGAAGAACATCGGCACGAAGACGATGCAGATGCAGAGCAGGGAGACGAAGGCCGGGGTCACGATCTGGGCCGCGCCGTCCAGGATCGAGGTCTTGACGTCCTTGCCGTGCTCCAGGTGCCAGTTGATGTTCTCGATGGTGACGGTGGCGTCGTCGACCAGGATGCCGACGGCCAAGGCGAGGCCGCCCAGGGTCATGACGTTCAGGGTCTGGCCGAACGCCGCCAGGGCGCCGATCGCGGCCAGCACCGCCAGCGGGATCGAGACGGCGATGATCACCGTCGAGCGCCAGCTGCCCAGGAACAGCAGGATCATCAGCGAGGTCAGCACCGCGGCCAGCGCGCCTTCGTGCACCACGCCGTCGACGGCGGCCTTCACGAAGGTCGACTGGTCGTTCAGCGGGGTCACGGTCAGCGCGGCCGGCAGCTGGGCCTTCAGGTCGGGCAGGGCGGCCTTGACGCCGTCGACGATGGCGATGGTCGAGGTGGCGCCGGACTTCATCACCGTCATCAGCACCGAGCGCTGGCCGTCGACGTGGACGATGTTCTGCTGCGGGGCTGAGCCGTCGCGCACGTGGGCGACGTCGCCGATGCGGATGGTCGCGCCGTTGATCGTCTTGACGGGAAGGGCGTTCAGCTCCTCGACCGTGCCGGGGGCGTTGTTGAGGCGCAGGCTGTACTGGAACTCGCCGATCTTGACGAAACCGGCCGGGGTGATCTGGGTCTGGGCGGCGATGGCGGCGCCGACGTCCGACGCCGAGAGGCCCTTCGACAGCAGGGCCTGCGGGTCGATGTCGACCTGGATCTGGCGAGTCTTGCCGCCGAACGGCAGGGGGATGGCCGCGCCGGGCACGGTGACCAGGCGCGTGCGGATGATGTTGGTGCCGAAGTCCGACAGCTGCTGCTCGGACATGCCCTGGCCGGCCATGGCCAGCTGCAGGATCGGCACGGTCGAGGCGTTGTAGTTGAGCACCAGCGGCGGGGTGACACCCGGCGGCAGCTGACGCAGCAGGGTCTGCGAGATGGCGGTGATCTGGGCGTTGGCCAGGCGCACATCCGCCCCCGGCTGGAAGTAGATCTTCACCACCCCGACGCCCTGCAGCGAGGTCGCCTCGATGTGGTCGATGTCGTTGACCGTGGTGGTCAGGGCGCGCTGGTAGGGGGTCAGGATCCGCCCCGACATGTCGGCCGGCGACAGGCCGTTATAGGTCCAGGCCACCGCGACGACGGGCACGCGGATGGTCGGGAAGATGTCGGTCGGCGTACGCAGGATCGCCAGGACGCCGACGATCAGGATCATCGCGGCCATCACGACGAAGGTGTAGGGACGCGCCAAAGCCGTCCGCACAAGGGAGATCATACTAAATTCCGTCGTTGCGGAGGGGGAGGTTGGCTACGGTCTAGCAAGGACAGCGGGTCCGCAGCCTGACGGCTACCTGACAAGATGGTCAGCTAGCCGACAAGGCGCCGCCTGCGAGGGCTAGGCGGGTTTGCCGTTCCTGCCCCAAACCGCGCCACCGCGTGACGCTAAGGCTCGCGCTCGCGGCGCAGATCGGCGACCGGCGGGCTGCCGAACGCCCGCCTGTATTCCCGGCTGAACTGCGAGGGGCTCTGATAGCCGACCTCATAGGCCACGCGCGCCACGTTGGCGCCGCCGGCGGCCAGCAGCTTCCGGGCGTCCAGCAGGCGCATATGGCGCTGAAAGGCCAGCGGGCTATAGCCGGTCACGGCCTTGAAGTGCCTGTGGAACGACGTGATGCTCATGCCCGAGAGCGTCGCCAGGTCGGGCACGACGACGGGTTTGCTGTTGTTGGCGCCCAGCCAGTCGGCCGCAGCCTTGATCTGCCGCACGCGATCGTTGCGCTGGCTGATCTGGCGAAGCGTGTCGCCCATCGGGCTTTGCAGCAGGCGGTAGTAGAGCTCGCGCTCGTACTGCGGCGCCAGCATGCCGATGTCGTCGGGACTGTTCACAAGTCCGACGAGGCGAGCGAAGGCCTCGCCGACGGCGCCGTCCAGATCGCTGGCCGCCACCGCGCACGTCCACCGATCCTCGCGCCTGGGCATATCGAGCATGACCCGCGTCAGGATGTCGATGTCCAGATGGAGGCTGATCCCGACATAGGGGCGGTTCGGGGCCGCGTCGGTCAACTGATGGCTATAGGGCAGGCCGAAGGACGACGCCGCGCAGGCGCCCGCCGCCATCTCGAAGCGGTTGGCGCCCATGATCAACGTCTTCGCGCCTTGCAGCACGGCGTAGAACATCGGCTCGAACACGGCGGAGGTGGGAAGCGTGGCGCTCGTGCTGGCCCACACCGTCAGGCGCGGAACCGGCGTCTCGCGCCCCACCGGCCCGGGAAGCTGGGCGACGTAGGGCGCGACATCGTCCAGCAGGCGGCGGATTGTGGTCTCGAGAACGGGCATGCGGCCATAGATGGGCCTTTGGCAGGATCAGGCAAGCTTCAGGCCTGATCGGGAATGTCGCCGACCTTGGCTCACCCTATCTAGCCGATGCGAAAGAGAGGGCGTCGTCGTCGCTCGCAAGCTTTGAAAAGGACCCGGACATGATCGATTTGAACGGCAAGCGCGCCCTGGTGACCGGCGGGTCGCGCGGCATCGGCAGCGCCATCGCCTTGGCGCTGGCCGAGAACGGCGCCGATGTCGCCTTCACCTATCAGCACTCGGCCGAGAAGGCCGCAGAGGTCGCCCGAACCATCGAGAGCACGGGGCGTCGCGCGATCGCCATCCAGGCCGACAGCGCCGACCCGGCGGCCATCGCCCGCGCCGTGGGCGAAGCGGTGTCCGCGCTGGGCGGGCTCGACATCCTGGTCAACAGCGCGGCCGTTGGCCTCAGCGGCCCGATCGTCGACATCGACGTCGACGCCTACCAGGCCATGATGGACGTCAACG
>JAEXJH010000552.1 GCA_023445955.1 Pseudomonadota bacterium | reverse complement strand
AGGTGTGAGAGTCTAGACAGGATACGTCCCCTGAGCTTGGGCCGGCGCGTAACAACCGCGCGGGCCGCCTACCTGCGATTACGCAGGCCCTCGGCGGCGCCCCCGCTGGGGGAGTGGATTTTTCAGGCGGATGTTTCGGCGGCGCGCAGGCGCTGGCGCGCGCGGGCGATGCGGCCTTCCAGGGCCTTCACCGTGATCTTCAGGGCGGCGGCAGCGTCCTGCTGGCTGAGGCCGGAGACGGCCGTCAAGACCAGCGCCGTGCGTTGGTCTTCCGGCAGGTTTGCGATGCGCCGGGACACCTCTTCGAGGGCCAGGCGGTGATGGGCCTGGGTCTCGGGATCAGGCGCCTCGGCCTCGATGCGGGTCGCGCCATCGTCCAGTTCGGAGGCGCCGAAGAAGAACGCCCGCACGCGACGGCGGCGGGCCATGTCGCGCACGCGGTTCAGGGCGATGGCGAACAGCCAGGCGCGGAACGGGCGCTGGCGGTCATAGTCGGCCAGGCGTCGCCAGGCCGAGAGGAAGACTTCCTGCACGACATCCTCGACCTCGGAGGCGGGGGCTCCGTAGGCGCGGGTCAGCTTGGCGACCGAAGGACCATGATGGCGGAAGAGGGCGACGAACGCGGACCGGTCGCCCGCCATGGCGCGGGCGACGAGTTCGGCGTCGTCCGGCGCGGCGGTCACTTGGCTCCGTCGGACAGAGCCTTGACCAGGGCCGCGTCGTAGGCCGGTCGGTGCTGGGCGTCCAAGCCCTCGCGCATCTCCACCACGTGCTGCAGGGTGGCGCGCTCCAGTTCGGCGGCGGCGGACTCCACCTCCTTGCTGGCGGCCTCGACCTCGGGGGTCCAGCCGGGCTGCAAGGCAATGGCGCGCGCCAGGCGGCCATTGGCGGCCTTGACCCTCTGCTCGATCGCCCGGCGGCGCGCCTGATAGGCGTCCTCGCGCTGCTGGAGGCGGGCTTGCTCCTGCGGGCTCAGCGGGACCAGCTCGTGCAGTTCCTGGTGCAGGTCCATCGGCTTGGGGTGCGCCGACTGCAGCAGCCAGTGCGCGCCCGAGACCACGACCGCGCCGACCGCCCCGGCGATGGCCGCGCCGACCGTCATCCGGGTCCAGTTCGCGCGGCTCATCCGGCGGCTCGCGGGACCAGCAGGTTGGACGGCGAGACGGTGAAGGCGGCGGCCGGCCAGCGGGCGACGACCTCGTTCGACGGCCGCTTGAGCATGCCGATGCCGCCCGTCGTCGCCGCGCCGAACACGGTGGCGATCATCAGGCAGGCCGTCAGCTGGCGCCACTCGCGGCGGGACTCGATCGTGCTGGGCGCGGGCTCGCCGGCCAGACGCAGGGCCAGGGCGTCGGCCGCGTCCGCCGACAAGTCGACGCGCGCCTTGGCCGCGCCGTCCAGCCAGGTGTCGAAATCACTCATCGGAAACCTCCATGCGGCCCTGGCGAAGGTTCGCCGGAACACGCACCACTTCGACTATTCCCAAGGGTTTAGCGCCTCGTTGGAGCCCACGACAGGCTGGACCTCGTAAGAGACGTTACGCAGCCCGATCGCGCCGCCCCCGGCGCCGGCGCCATTTTTTGAAATCGTCGCGGCGTCCAGCTAGTCGCTTAGCATCGCCTGGAGAGACGCCGTCGCCAGGGCCAGGCTCAGCATGCCGGCGAGTGTGCTGACGGCAAGCACGACGCCAGCCTTCAAGGCGTCGAGGTCTGGGCGCCATGCGCCGAGCCCGCGCGCCGTTCGTTCCGCGCGTGGAGGCTGCGGTAGGGCGACGTCGAGGGCGTGGTGGACGTCGAGGGCCTCGATCTCTATGTCGTGGTCGCGCGGATCGGGCAGGCACGACAGGCGGGCGATGAAGACGTGCGGCTCGGGCACGGTGGTCTTGGACTCCAGATACGTGCGCCGATCGACCAGCTCGAACCGCTGCCCCAGGCCATCGGCCCGCAGCGTGAGCAGGGTGACATTGTCCGGACGGGGCGGCTTGCCGAGCGCGGCGCGAACCTGGAACCGGACGCCGTCATCGCTCTGGCAAAGGCTCAGAAGCAGCGGCTGGGGCTGCGTCGGCACGATCCACAGCTTGCCGAAGATCGGGCTATGAACGATCCGGGCGTCGCGCATCTTCCGCCAGGCGATCCTGGCGATCCACGCGGCGCCGGCCAAAAGGACCAGGGCCAGGCCCAGCTGAAACCTTGGCGCTGCGACGAAACTCATCGGGACCCATCCGCTCGGAGGTGAGAGCGCCGGGCGTGACGGTGAAGGTCCCGGCCCTAAGCCTTACGCAGCCCGCGCGCGTCCCCCTCGAAATCTTGCGCGCCGATCAGGCCTTCTTCTTCTGGGCCAGCTTGGCTTCGCGCCGGCGGCGCTCGGCGATGATCTGGTGGCGGCGGTGATCGCTCATCTTCTTCCACTGCCGGACTTCCTCGGTCGTTCGAAAGCAGCCGACGCACATGTCGGAGCGCCGGTCGAATTGGCAGATGTCGAGGCAGGGGGAAGGAACGGCCATTTGGTTCACTGGGAGCGGGGCTGGAGAGTCGGCGTCCAGTCCGCCGAAACGGTTAGTGCGGCATGGCGTGGAACGAGGCAATCACCATGATCAGGCCGCCACGGGCTGGACCTCATGAGAGAGGTTACGCAGCCCGATCGAGCCGCCCCCGCTATTGGAACTATATTTTTTCAGGCGCGGGTCTTGGCTTGAAATTGCAATTCGTTCTCAGCTAGGGGCGTTGGCCGACCCCAGTTTCCGCTCACCCAATCGGAGTTTCAGATGCGCAAGTTCCTAGCCTCGCTGGTCGTCGCCTCGGCCGTCCTGACCGCCATGCCGGCCGCCGCCCACGAAGAATATCCCGTCGCCGGCAAGATCACGGCCGTCACCGCCAAGACCATCCAGATCAAGGCCAAGGAAGGCGTCACCGTCACCTTGGACATCGACAACAGCACCCGCGTGATGCAGGGCGGCAAGCGCGTCACCCTGAAGGAGATCAAGGTCGGCCAGTCGGTGGACGTCGTCGGCTTCGGCGATGGCATGAACGACCTGACCGCGCTCGACATCACGATCCTGGCGGACAAGGCCCGCTGATCCCGCCCGGTCTCCCGTGACCCTGTCCCGCTCCGCATCGCCAGGCACGAGCCGCATGGCGCTCGGCCTTGGCCTGCTGCTGGCCGTCGTCGTCGCCGGCTCGGCGGCGGCCCACGGCCTGGGCGGCAAGGACGCCGCGTTCGTGGCCGCGACCCAAGGCCCCGATCCGATCCCGTTCCTGTATCTCGGGGCCAAACACATGGTCACGGGCTACGACCACCTGCTCTTCATCCTGGGGGTGATCTTTTTCCTCTACCGGATGCGGGACGTGGGGCTCTACGTGACCCTGTTCTCGGTCGGCCACTCCCTGACCCTGCTGGCCGGGGTGCTGGGCGGCATCGAGGTCAACTCCTACCTGGTCGACGCGGTCATCGGCCTGTCGGTGGCCTACAAGGCCTTCGACAATCTGGGCGGCTTCCGCACCCTGTTCGGCGTCCAACCCAACCCCAAGGCGGCCGTGTTCGGCTTCGGCCTGATCCACGGCTTCGGCCTAGCCACCAAGCTGCAGGCCCTGGAGCTGCCGAAGAACGGCCTCCTGATCAACATGCTGTCGTTCAACGTCGGCGTGGAGATCGGCCAGCTGATCGCCCTGACCTTCATGCTGGCCTTCATCATGGTCTGGCGCACCTTGCCGGGCTACCGCCGCATGTCCGTCGCCGCCAACGTCGTCCTGATGACGCTGGGCTTCATCCTCATCGGCTTCCAGCTCGGAGGCCTGGCCTACGGAGCACCGGCCTGATGTCGGACACCAACACGCCGCCCGCGCCGTCCAAGCGCACCCTGCTGCTGTCGATCGGCGGCGCGGCGATCACCGCCGTGGTCATCACCTTCGCCGCCGTCCTGCCGGCCGAGTACAACAAGGACCCGCTGGGCCTGGGTCGCGCCACTGGCCTCTCGCGCCTCTGGGCGCCGAAGGAGGTGACGGTCGACGCCAGCGCCGCCGGCGGCCCCGCCGCCCGGCGCGAGCCCGTGCCGTTCCGCACCGACACCTTCGAAATCCCGCTGGCCGCCAGCGGCGACGAAGCCCGCCGCAACGCCCTGGAGTTCAAGGTCCGCATGCCCAAGGGCGCGAGCCTTCTCTACAGCTGGAAGGCCGAGGGCCTGACCGTCCCCGAAGACCTGATGTTCGACTTCCACGGCCACACCGTGAAAGGCGCCGGCGACGGCGCCGTCAGCGTCGCCGACTACGAGCGCAGCAGCGGCGCCGAGGCCAACGGCTCCCTGGTGGCCCCGGTCGAGGGCATCCACGGCTGGTACTTCCGCAATCGGTCCGACAAGCCGATCAAGGTGCGGCTGAAGCTGTCGGGGTTTTATGAGCTGGTGCCGGCGGGGCAGGAGGGGAATCTAGCGGGGGTCCAGCCGCAGCTTCAATAGTCGTCCGCGATTGGCGAGGAACGTCCTCTTCCTGGAGGCAGGCCAACGGCAGCAACTGGCGTAGCGCGGAAGCGCGATCCCGGTGGAGATGCCTCGTGATTTGAGGCGGGGGGAGCGTGCGGCGGTCTTCGTTAGCGTAAAACTGGTCGGTTGTTCCGCTATTGTTGTTACAATATAACACTTTCGTCGAGCGGAGCATTATCATGGCAGATCGTGGTGACGGTACGTTTCCGAGCAAGTTCCTTCGCACGCACGAAGCCGGAGCTTTTCTAAATCTCTCCCCTAGGACTATGGAGAAGCTTCGCACGACGGGAGGAGGGCCGCTCTATCGCAAGTTGGGCGGTAGAGTCGTCTATGCCCTTGCAGATCTGCAGGCTTGGGCCGACGCGGGAACAAAGCGGCATACGGCCGATCCACTCGGTGGTCATCCAGCGCCGCTAAGCTCGACGAGCAAGCGTCCGCATCCTGCTCGCAATTAGGCGCTCGGCGTGTACAACGCGTGTACAATGAGCGTGGTTTTGGGTGTGTTCTCGCACTTCGAATTCAGCTAACTTATTGAAATCCTTCAGTCTGGTTTCTGTCGGTCCAATTCTCCAATGGAGCAATTGGTGTAAAAATTATTGAATAAAATCAAAGACTTATGACGAAATTTTCCATAGCGCCCATGATGGACTGTAAGAAGTAATTATAAATATCAAAAGCTTACGGGGTGTCGTGAACTCATCGTGTACACTCGGTCGTCGTGCCATGGCGTCTGTTCGCGCGGAGCGGCGTATTTTGAATTGATGGATTGGATGCACAGGAATTCTATCGGTGGGTGCGTCGCCGGCGGGTCGTGAACACCTGGCTAGTGGCGCAGCTCCGCAGTTTGGCTCAAATTGGGCAACGACTGGGGGGCTTGCACATGGAAGCTGCGGACGCAGAGAGCGACATTGTCGAGGGGGCGAAAGTCGCGAACATTCAGGTCGCGGTGAGCTACCCGATTGTCTCTGCTTACGAGTTCGAATTCCTCAAGGAAGAGGATGTCGTTCGCGAGCGCCTCGACAAGTGCACCTTGTATCTTTTGGTCCAGCGGCCGCTGACCTATTTCGACAACGTCGTGCTTGACGACGGCGTCATCTATTTCGAGATCGCGGACGGCGAGGCAACGCCCCTGGCTTGCAAACTAGATCTCGTCCATGCCGGCATCTGCGGTCCCGGCGAGGAAATCTGCGTCGAGACACAATATTTCACCAAGACGCCTGGGGCCAAGCAGCCGTTCCGTGACGTCGGCGCGATCAAGCTCTTCCGGAAGGATAAGAGCATGATCGTCTGGTGGAGCCCCCAGAAGATCCTCTACGAGATGCTCGTCAGGGGCCTGGAAGTGGCCGTGGCGGATGGGGGCGATCCGCTGTCGTTTCTCGACTTCTCAGTCCTCTATGTGGGCAAGGCATTTGATCAGAAGGTTTGGGACCGACTGACTGGGCACGAGAAGATGCAGAAGATCCTCACCGTACAAAACCCGGTCGGGGCTGCCCCGGCGGCGAGAGCGCCGTTCGAAGTTTCATTGATCTTGTTGTCAGTCGTCGGCCTGACCGACGTCGCGGAATTGCCCTACGTCGGGGTCAGCGACATGCCTGGCGTTCAGACGATCGTGCATGAGGTTGACCTGACCGACACCGAGGCCTTTGTCCGTTTCATGAGTGAGCCTTTGGCGCCCTTGGGGGATGAGGCAATGACCCGGGAGGTTGAAGCGCAGCTCATCCACCGCTTCCAGCCCGAGTACAATTCGGTCTTGTTCAAGAACTATCCCGAGATCGCCGGTGGCATGAGGTCTAAAGGCTACACGTGGACCGACCTCACCATCGAGGGGCTTCCTGCCTCGCTGAGCACGCCACACTTCAAGCTAGGGCCGGTGGTCGAGATTGAGCCGGAGGATGGATAGCTGGGTTTGAGGCGCGCCAGCCTGTCTCGGTTGGTGCGACAGGGTGGCGCAGCGCTCTATCTGTTCTGAGTATTCGTCAGGTGTGGCGTAGCTTTCCTCAATGTTCGGATATGTTCGTCAAGTCTCCTAACGATGTAATAGTATAACATGTAATCATATAACGCATTTCAATCTCGACTTTGCGCATGTATGCCAGAATCCTATGGTTGGACTCGCACTCCATGGTCGGCAAGTCGGCAGGAATGCCGAAACGTGGCGCTCGCGCCGCGGTCCGTCCGCGCGTTTCAGCTTCGGCAAGGTGATGGCCCTGGTCGTCACCATCGCGTTCCTGATCGGCATTGTCGTCTGCGGTCCCGCCGAACACGCCGCCCTTGAGACCGAAACGCCGTCCGCCGCTCAGGTGGTGGCGTCGACCGTCGAGGCCCCGGCCGTGATCAAGGTCGCCGGTGACCACAAGGCTCCCGTCAAGAAGGCCCTCTCGGCCTGCACCGGGCATTGCGCCGCTCACGGCGTGAGCCTGCCCGTGTCGTTCGCGCCCGAAACCGTCGCCTTCGCTAATCGCGCCGTCTGGCAGCCCCAGCAGGACCAGCGCCTGCTCGGCGACCGCGCCGTTCTACTGGACCGTCCGCCTAGAGCCTGACGCGACCCTTCCGCCCCGAGCGGCGGACCGTCTGCGTTTCAATCTCTAGGATTACATCTTCATGACTCTCATCATGCGTGGGCGGCTGCGTTTCGCGGCCGTAAGCGCGGTCGCGATCTTGGGCGCGTTGGCGTCCGCTCGCGGCGCGGCGGCCGATCCGGCCCCGCCTTTCAAGGCCCTGCTCGCTCAGGCGCAAGGTAGCGCACCCCGGTTGGCCGAAGCGGCGGCCGGTGTCCGTCAGGCCGAAGGTCTCGCCCGTCAGGCCGGCGCTCGTCCGAACCCGACGGCTGGCGTCACCATCGAGAACTTCAGCGGCGGCGGCGTCTACAGCGGCACGAACAACGCCGAGACGACCTTCCAGCTGAGCCAACCGCTGGAAGTCGGCGGCAAGCGGGGGGCGCGCGTCGCCGCCGGCCGCGCCGCTCTCGACGCGGCCCGGGCGCGCCTTTCGCAGTCCAAGGCAGACTTCGCTTTTTCCCAGGCTGACGCCTATGCCCAGGCTG
>JAEXJH010000551.1 GCA_023445955.1 Pseudomonadota bacterium | reverse complement strand
ACCCCTATCTGACCTTCGTCGCCCTGCTGATGGCCGGCCTGGACGGCATCATCAACAAGATCGATCCGGGCGCTCCGGCCGACAAGAACCTCTACGACCTGCCGCCCCGCGAGCAGAAGAAGATCCCGGAAGTCTGCGGCTCGCTGCGCGAAGCCCTGGAAAGCCTGGACAAGGACCGCGCCTTCCTGAAGGCCGGCGGCGTCATGGATGACGACTTCATCGACAGCTACATCGAGCTGAAGATGGAAGAAGTGATGCGTCTGCAACTGCACCCGCACCCGGTCGAATTCGACATGTACTACAAGTGCTGATCGCGTAAGCGACCAGGAACACGAAGGGCCGGAGAGCGATCTCCGGCCCTTTTTCGTGGTCCCGCAAGGTCAGCGCATCCCAGAAAGTAGAATGACTTATTACTTACTGGGCGCCGCTGAACAAAAATGTCGCAAGTTCGCAACAGAACCGACGTAATCGGCTCGAAACAGCCGTTTTCAAGCAAAGCGAGATATCCCGACAGCCGCAGTTTCGCTTATCGCAGCGCAACAAGCGTCGGTAAGCCCCGGTCAGAGTCGGCGAACGGCGTGCATCATCACAGGATGTCTCCATGCTCTCCAACCGCTCCTTCCGCCGCGCCTTGAGGGTGTCGTGCGGCCTGACCGCCCTGGCCGTATCGCTGGCCGCCGGCTCGGCCATGGCGCAGGAAACCGCCACCGTCGGCGAAATCGTCGTCACCGCCCAGAAGCGCAGCGAAAACCTGCAGGACGTGCCGGTCTCGGTCGCCGCCATCGCCGGTGAACGCCTGCAATCGGCTTTCGCCGCGGGCGAAGACATCCTGACCCTGTCGGGCAAGGCTCCGGGCCTGTACGCCGAGTCCTCGAACGGCCGCGTCGCCCCGCGCTTCTACATCCGCGGCCTGGGCAACGCCGACTTCGATCTGGCCGCCTCGCAGCCGGTATCGATCATCCAGGACGACGTCGTCCTCGAGAACGTCGTGCTGAAGAGCTCGCCGATCTATGACCTCGATCACGTCGAAGTCCTGCGCGGCCCGCAAGGCACGCTGTTTGGCCGCAACACCACGGCCGGCATCGTCAAGTTCGACACCATCAAGCCGAGCGACGAAACCAAGGGCCGCCTGGCGGCCACCTACGGCAGCTACAACACCGTCACCCTCGACGGCGGCTTCGGCGGCGCGGTCGTCCCGGGCAAGGTGGCGGTCCGCGCCTCGTTCCTGTTGCAGCGTCGCGACGACTACATCGACAACACCTACACCAAGCAGGAAAACGCCCTGGGCGGCTTCAACGAAAAGGCCGCTCGCTTCCAGGTGCTGGTCACCCCGACGGAAAAGCTGAGCGCCCTGTTCAACGTCCACGGCCGTGACCTGGACGGCACCGCCGCGGTGTTCCGCGCCAACGTGCTGACCAAGGGCTCCAACAAGCTCAACGCCAACTACGACCGCGACAAGGTCGCCTACGACAACACCGCCAACAACCCGCAGAAGTACAAGGGCTACGGCGCCTCGGCCAACATCGGCTACGACTTCGACGGCGTGAAGCTGACCTCGATCACCGCCTATGAGAACACCCACGGCTACAGCCTGGGCGACATCGACGGCGGCAATCCGACCGGCCCGGGCTTCATCCCGTTCCAGTCGAACACCCAGGACGGCATCAAGAACCTGTTCCAGTGGACGCAGGAAATCCGTCTGGCCAGCGACACCGATGGCCCGCTGAGCTGGCAGGTCGGCGGCTTCTACTTCGACACCAAGTACGACATCCGCACCGACCCGTTCTTCATGCCGGCCACCACGCTGCGCCAGACCAACAAGGCCTGGGCCGCGTTCGGCCAGGTCTCGTACAAGGTCACCGACCAGCTGACCCTGACCGGCGGCCTGCGCTACACCGACGACGACAAGCACATGCGCGTGGTGTCGGGTCCCAACCCGGCCGCGCCCGTGGCGGTCTCGGACTCCAAGGCCACGTGGGACCTGTCGGCGTTCTACAAGATCGACGAGGACGTCAGCGTCTACGCCAAGGTCGCCTCGGGCTTCCGGGGTCCGTCGATCCAGGGCCGCGACATCGCCTTCGGCTCGCCCGCCTCGGCCGCCAAGTCCGAAACGATCATGTCGTATGAGCTGGGCCTGAAGAGCGAGCTGATGGACCGTCGCATCCGCCTGAACGGCGCGGTCTTCACCTACGAAATCACCGACCCGCAGTTCAGCGCCGTCGGCGGCGGCAGCAACTCCAACCGCCTGATCAACGCCAAGAAAGGCGAGGCCTACGGCATCGAGCTGGACAGCGAGTTCGTGGTCACCCCGAACTTCGTCGTCACGGCCGGCTACAGCTACGCCCACACCAAGATCAAGGATAGCACGCTGGCCGTCGCCCCCTGCGCCGCCTGCACCGTCACCGACAAGCTGACCGCCGGCGGCCTGGCCCTCGTGGACGGTAACCCGTTCCCGAACGCGCCGAAGTACACCTTCGACGTCACGGCCCGCTACTCGATCCCGGTCGCCTCGGGCGAGCTGTTCGCCTTCACCGACTGGAAGGTCCAGGGCTACACGAACCTGTTCCTGTACCAGTCGAAGGAGTTCTACTCGAAGGGTGACTTCGAAGGCGGCCTGAAGCTCGGCTACGCCGACAAGGACGCTGGTTGGGAGCTGGCGGCCTTCGCCCGCAACATCACCAACGAAAGCAACATCAAGGGCGCGATCGACTTCAACAACCTGACCGCCTTCGTCAACGAGCCGCGCGTGGTCGGCGTCTCGCTGAACGCCACCTTCTAAGACCTTCGGGTTCTGGAAACTGGAGAGGCCGCGGAGCGATCCGCGGCCTTTTCTATTTCAGGCCGTGGCCGGCGACCGGGATGGTCTCGAAGTGCTGCGGGAAGCTGGCGATCATCGGCCGCCCCTTGGCGATCGCCGCCTGCACCGACGGCAGCTTCAGCGACGCCGCGTGAGCGTCCATGTTCGTCCAGACCTCGGTGATCCACAGCGCGTCGGCGTTGGCCGGGTCCTTGGCGATCACGTAGCTGAGGCAGCCGGGCATGTCGCCCGCGCCTTCCCCCAGGATGGCCAGCAGCTCGTCCCGCTTGCCCGGCGTTGCCAGCATCTGTCCGATCAATCCGTACATGGGCGGCTTCTCCTGGGCTTGGACGGCGGACGAGAGCGCGGCGACCGCGAGGCCGCCGGCAACGACGTCGCGTCGAGGGATCTGGGTCATGGTCGCACCTTGCGTCAGCACGAGCCGGAAACTGGCAGCAGCCTAGCGCGCCTTGCACTCGCCCTGGGCCGTGACGCTGACCCCTGCCCCCGCCGCCTGGCAGGCATTGCCATAGGTCTTGCCGTCGCAGCCGCAGACCGGCGCGTAGATCATCGGGCAAACTTGAGGCTTCTTGCGGCAGACGCCGGCGGCGTCCGCGACCTTGCCACAGACCCCAGCCTCCATCTGGCACGTCAGGCCCGCCTGGCATTGGAAGCCGGCGAAGCCGCCACACATGCCGCCCTCGGCGACGGGCGCTCGCGGCGACTGCTGAGGCGGCCCCGAGGGTCCCGGAGAGGTCGGCGCGGTGCAGGCGGTCAGCAGAATGACGGCGAGACAGGCGAGCAGATGGCGCATGGCGGACCTCCGAAGAACAGGCGGAACGATTTTGCCGCTGACCGGCTCCCTCCGCTCTCGTTTAACTTGATAATGGGGTTCTTTTCGTCTGTCCTTCCCGCCTCTTCGAGAGTCGGGGCTTTTTCATGATCAGATGGCGTAACGCGGCGACTGCCGTGAGCCTGCTCGCGCTGGGCCTTTCGGCCTGTGCGACCACCGGG
>JAEXJH010000550.1 GCA_023445955.1 Pseudomonadota bacterium | reverse complement strand
GGCTTCTGCTGCTGGTCTCCGGCGTCACCGGCTGGGTGCGCGGCGCCTCGCGCGAGCTGACCTCGGCCCTGTCGTTCATCTTCGCCGCCGCCATCGCCCTCTTCGGCCTGCGCATTTCCGGGCCGGTGTTCCGCAGCCTCATGGATCCCGACTGGGCCGCCACGGCCGCGGCGATCCTGGTGGTGTTCGTCGTCTTCTTCCTGGTCTTCCGCTTGATCGGCGGCCAGATCACCGCCGGACTGCACGAAACCTCGGCCGGCACGCTGGACCGCGCGGTCGGCGCGATCTTCGGCCTGATCCGGTCCGTGGTGATCCTGGGCGTCTTCAACCTTTTGCTGCACCTGGCGACGCCGCCGGATCGCATGCCGCATTGGGTGCAGAACTCGATCTTCTATCCCCTGTCGGAAGCCAGCGGCGACGTGCTCAAGGTCTTCGCCCCGAAGGGCAAGGCGCTGGCCGGCAAGCTGGCCCCTGCGATCAAGGAAGCCGTCCATGAGGGCGGCGACAATACGTCCGGCGAGAAGTCGACGGATAAAGGCTATGATGCAAACCAGCGTCGACAGCTCGACGACCTGGTGGAGAAATCGCGATGACCTTCCTGGGCCAGTCGACCGACCGCTATTCGTCCCTGCCAGAACGCGATCCCGAGGACGATACGCTGCGCCTGGAGTGCGGCGTGTTCGGCGTGTTCGGCGTCCGTGACGCCGCCGCCATCGCCGCTTTGGGCCTGCACGCCCTGCAGCATCGCGGCCAGGAGGCCTGCGGCATCGCCGCGTTCGACGGCAATCGCTTCCACACCGAACGCCACATGGGCCATGTCGGCGACGCCTTCACCGGCTCGGACCTCGTCCAGCGCCTGCCGGGCGCTCTGGCCATCGGCCACACGCGCTATTCCACGGCCGGCGGCGCGGGCATCCGCAACGTCCAGCCGATGTTCGCCGATCTGGAGACCGGTGGCGTCGCCATCGCCCACAACGGCAACCTGACCAACTTCCTGACCCTGCGCGAGCGCCTGGTGCAGGAAGGCGCGATCTTCCAGTCGACCTCGGACAGCGAGGTGATCCTCCACCTGATCGCCCGCTCGCGGAAGGCCAAGATCGTCGACCGCTTCGTCGACGCGGTCGGCCAGATCGAGGGCGGCTACGCCCTGGTCGCCATCACCAACAAGAAAATGATCGGCCTGCGCGACCCGCTGGGCATCCGCCCGCTGGTGCTGGGCGACCTGGACGGCAAGCCGGTCTTGGCTTCCGAAACCTGCGCGCTGGACATGATCGGCGCCCGCTTCGTGCGCGACATCGAGCACGGCGAGATGGTGGTCATCGAAGAGACCGGCATCACCTCGACCAAGCCTTTCCAGACCCAGGCCGCGCGCCCCTGCGTGTTCGAGTACGTGTACTTCGCCCGTCCCGACAGCGTCGTGAACGGCCGCTCGGTCTATGGCGTGCGCAAGCGCATGGGCCGCAACCTCGCCAAGGAAACCGGCGTCGAGGCCGACGTCGTGGTGCCGGTGCCCGACTCGGGCGTGCCCGCCGCCCTAGGCTACGCCCAGGAGAGCGGCCTGCCGTTCGAGATGGGCATCATCCGCAACCATTATGTGGGCCGCACCTTCATCCAGCCGACGCAAGGCGTGCGCGAACTGGGCGTACGCATGAAGCACAGCCCCAACCGCGCCATCCTGGCCGGCAAGCGCGTCATCCTGATCGACGACTCGATCGTGCGCGGCACCACCTCGCTGAAGATCGTCCGCATGGTCCGCGAGGCCGGCGCCAAGGAGGTCCACCTCCGTTCGGCCAGCCCGCCGATCAAGTGGCCCGACTTCTACGGCATCGACATGCCGGAACGTGAGCAGCTGCTGGCGGCCAACAAGTCGCTGGAAGAGATGGCCAAGTTCCTGGAAGTGGACTCGCTCGGCTTTCTGTCGGTCGAGGGGCTGTACGACGCCCTGGACGCTGGTCCGCGCGACCCGGCCGCCCCGCAGTTCACCGACCACTACTTCACCGGCGACTATCCGACCCGCCTGACGGACCGCGAGATCGCCGAAGGCCGCAACGAGACCAACGACAAGCAGCTCTCGCTGCTCAGCGCCTAAGTCCAGTCCGTGAGCCTGAAGAGCGTTCTCGAGAAGCTGAAGCTCGAGCCGTACGTCCTCGCCCTGTTCGGCATGGTGGTGCTGGCCTCGATCCTGCCGGTGCGGGGCGAGGTCGCGCACGGCCTGAACATCGTGGTCAAGCTGGCCATCGCCCTGCTGTTCTTCCTGCACGGCGCCAAGCTGTCGCGGGACAACGTGGTCGCGGGCCTGACGCACTGGCGGCTGCACCTGCTGATCCTGGCCTTCACCTTTGTGATGTTCCCCCTGTTGGGCCTGGTGATCAGCAAGATCCCGTTGCTGCCGACGACCCTGGCGGCCGGGATCCTGTTCCTGTGCTGCCTGCCCTCGACCGTGCAGTCGTCGATCGCCTTCACCTCGATGGCCCGCGGCAATGTCGCCGCCGCGGTCGTGGCGGCGTCGGCCTCGAACCTTTTCGGCATCTTCATCACCCCGGTGCTGGTCGGCCTGCTGATGCACACGCAAGGCGGCGCGGCGGGCGGCTGGAAGTCGGTGCAGGACATCGTCGTCCAGCTGCTGCTGCCGTTCATCGCCGGCCAATTGGCCCGCCCCCTGGTCGCCAAGTGGATCGAACGCCACAAGCAGCTGATCGGCTATGTCGACCGCGGCTCGATCCTGCTGGTGGTCTATTCGGCCTTCAGCGAGGCCGTCGTCGGCGGCATCTGGCACAAGATCTCGCCGCTGCAGTTGGTGATCCTGTTGGCGGTCTTGGGAACCCTGCTGGCCATCGTGCTGGCGGCCACCACCTTCGGCGCGCGCGCCTTGGGCTTCTCGCCCAAGGATGAGAAGGCCATCACCTTCTGCGGTTCCAAGAAGAGCCTGGCCACCGGCGTGCCGATGGCCGGCATCCTGTTCCCCGGCCCGACGGCGGGGATCATCGTGCTGCCGCTGATGATCTTCCACCAGATCCAGCTGATGGCCTGCTCGGTCATCGCCCAGCACTACGCCAAGAAGGCCGCCGCGCAGGAAGCTTAAGGGCTTCCGGCGGTTCCCGTCCGCACCTCGCTGTTCTAGAACCCGCCCATGACTTCCGACTCCTCCCAGCCGCTGGCCGGCCGCATCGCCCTCGTCACGGGCGCCACGCGCGGCATCGGCGAGGCTGTCGCCCTGGGCCTGGCCAAGGCCGGCGCCCACGTCATCGCCCTCGGCCGCACCCAAGGCGCGCTCGAAGCTCTGGATGACGCGATCCTGGACGCCACCGGCGAGCGCGCCACCCTTGTCCCGCTGGACCTGCGCGAGCCCGACGGCCTGGATCACCTGGGCGCGGCCATCCACCAGCGCTGGGGCAAGCTGGACATCGTGATCGGCGCGGCCGGCCTGCTGGGTCCACTGACCCCGGTCAGCCATCTGGAGCCCAAGGGCTGGGACATGATCCTGTCCACCAACCTGACGGCCAACTGGCGCCTGATCCGCGCCATGGACCCGCTGCTGCGCGCCTCGGACGCAGGTCGCGCCCTGTTTTTCTCCAGCAGCGTGGCCAAGAGCCGCCCGGCCTTCTGGGGCGCCTATGCGGCGACCAAGGCGGCGCTGGAGGCGATCGTCGACGTCTATGCCGACGAGACCGAAAACACCCCGATCCGCGCTCTGTGCGTCGACCCCGGCGCCATGCGCACCCGCATGCGGGCCGGCGCCTTCCCCGGCGAGGATCCCAAGACGGTGCCCGCGCCCGAGACCATCGTGCCGTTCGTCATCGACCTGGTCCGTCCCGACCAGCAGCCCCCCAAGGGCGTGGTGCGTTTCAAGGACCGCGGCCAGGAGGCGCCGTCGATCGACGCCTGAGAGTGATTCTCACGAGCAATTATTTGCGCAAACACACATGCGCCAGGGTTGTTTCGGCAGTAAAATCCACTCTTGATCGGCGGTAATTGTGAAAAATTCCTGCCCTTTGATGAACATGTTATGTCGTTAGGGATTGCTTAACCCCATCTCGCTCAGAGGAAGCGTATACTTTTTACGCAACATCCTCAGAGGCTTCGGATGGCGTTGTTCTCCTTCGGCCGTGAAGACGGTGAGACCTCGGGCAAGATCGCGGATCTGGAATCCATCGTCGCGGCGATCCAGCGCTCGCAGGCGGTCATCGAGTTCAATCTCGACGGCACGATCATCACCGCCAACGACAACTTCCTGAAGACGCTGGGCTACGGCCTCAGCGAGATCCAGGGCCGCAAGCACAGCCTTTTCGTTGACAGCGCTTACGCGGCCAGCGGCGAGTACAGCGAGTTCTGGCGACGCCTGAACGCCGGCGAGGTCTTCGCCGACAAGTATCGCCGCGTCGGCAAGGGCGGTCGCGAGATCTGGATCCAGGCCTCGTACAACCCGGTCTTCGACAAGCACGGCAAGGCCGTGAAGGTCATCAAGTTCGCCACCGACATCACCGCGCTTGAAACCGAACGCCGTGAGATCGAGGCCGAGCGCAAGGCCGTTCAGGACGAGCAGGACCATGTCGTCTCGGTGCTGGCCCAGAGCCTGACCGGCCTGGCGCGCGGCGATCTGACGGCCCGCATCGACGCTCAGTTCGACGGCCGCTACGCCGTGCTGAAGCAGGACTTCAACGCCGCGGTCGACAGCCTTCGAGACGCCATGGGCGCCATCTCGGAAGCGGCCGGCGGCATGGAGGGCAGCGCCAACGAGATCGCCAGCGCCTCCAACGACCTCTCCAAGCGCACGGAGCAGCAGGCCGCCAGCCTCGAGGAAACGGCGGCGGCCCTGGATGAGATCACCGCCACGGTCCGCCGCAGCGCCGACGGGGCCAAGCAGGCCTCGGCGACCGCTTCGGCCGCCAGCGCCGACGCCGACCGCTCGGGCGAAGTTGTCCGAGAGGCGGTCGCCGCCATGGGCGAGATCGAGAAGTCCTCGGGCCAGATCACCCAGATCATCGGCGTGATCGACGAGATCGCCTTCCAGACCAA
>JAEXJH010000549.1 GCA_023445955.1 Pseudomonadota bacterium | reverse complement strand
AGCCCTTCGAATAGAAGGCATAGAGCAGGGTCTCGTCGGTGAAGCCCAGATGGGCCTTGTAGTCGACGCCGACGCGGCCGGTGGTCTCGTTGAAGCGTGCGCGCTGGTCGGGGTTGGTCGGGTTCAGGGTCAGGCCGTAGCCCGGCGCCAGCAGGACGGTCGAGTAGTTCTTGACCGCCTTCTTGTCGCGGGTCTGGCGCAGGCCCAGCGTGAACTTCAGGTCGTCATTGAACTGATAGTACAGCTCGCCCATCACCGCGTCCGACACCAGGGTGTAGGGCGTGCGGTTGTCATAGTAGTTGTGGCCGTCGCCCGTGGGGTTGGCCGCGGTGTCGATGCCGATGCAGTTGGCGGTGGTCGCCGGGTTGCAGGTCGGCGACAGCCCCTTCGAGGCGTTCAGCGCCATCGACGACAGGGTCAACGAGTTGCCGATCACGAAGTAGTCGGTCAGCGTCCGATAGGTGAAGTGGATGGCGCCGACCGTGAAGTTCAGCGGCCCGGAGAAGGCCGACTGCAGGCGCAGTTCCTGGCTGAACTGTTCCGACCGGCCCGACGAGACGTCGATCGTCGTGAACTTGTTGGTGTTGCCCACCTGCGGGTCGTTGAAGAACCCGCCCGGCGTGAACGGCGTATTGTTGAAGGCGACCGGCGAGACGTTGCGGTTGTAGTCCTGCTTGGTGAAGACGCTGCCCTTGCTGTAGGCGGTCATCGAGGTCGCCGTCAGCTCGTCGGTCAGGTCGTAGGCCATCGTGAACTGGTAGACGTTCGAGCCCGACTGATAGACCGGGTCCAGCGCGGTCTCGATCTCGCGCAGGTTGGTCGAGGTGGTGTCCCCGACATTGGCGTCGCCCGAGGTGAAGCCGAAGATGTTGCCCAGCAGGCCCGTCAGGGTGCCCGACGTATTGACCGTGCCATAGGCGGCCGGCGCGTACAGCGAGGCCGACAGACAGCCCTGGGTCAGGTAGCGCTGAGCCGCGCCGGTGGGCACGCCGCCGACGCTGGTCGGACCGGGATCCTTGGTGCAGAGCTGTTTGCCGGTCCGCGCGCGGCTGTCGTTCTCGTGGAAGCGTTCCCACAGGAAGTTGGTGCGCAGCTTGTCGACCGGATTGAACATCACCTGGACGCGGGTCGAATAGAGGTCCCGGTCGTCGACGACGTGGTTGTTGAAGGTGTTGGTGACGAAGCCGTCGCGCTTCAGCGAGGTGCCCGACAGGCGAACGGCCAGCTTGTCGCCGAAGATCGGCACGTTGACCATGCCGCGCAGCTTGACCGAGTTGTAGTTGCCGTATTCGGCGCGGACATTGGCCTCGAACTGGTCGGTCGGCTTGGCGGTGATGACGTTGACCACGCCGCCCGTGGCGTTGCGGCCATAGAGGGTGCCCTGCGGACCGCGCAGCACTTCCACGCGCTCCACGTCGTAGAACTCGGCCTCGAACAGGTTGCCCGACTGCATCGGGGCGTTGTTCAGGTGGACGCCGACGCCCTGGTCGGCCGAGGCGCCGACGGCCTTGGCCCCGATGCCGCGGATCTGGAAGTTGAAGCTGTTGGTGAAGTTGCTCTTGGCGAAGGTGACGTTCGGGATCGCCTGCTGAAGGTTGGGGCCGCCGTCGATCTTCTGGGCCTCGAGGCTGTCCTGGCTGAACGCCGACACGGCGATCGGCACGTCCTGGAGCGCTTCTTCCTTTTTCTGAGCGGTGACGACCAGCTCTTCGATGACGGTGGTGTTCTGTTGCGCCGGCTTGGCGGCCTGCTGAGCGAACGCGGGGACGGCGAAGCCGGAGATCGCGACCGCCGAAGCGCCCATGACCAAAAGGCTCCGCATACGCAGAGTTTGCGACATTGAATTCCCTCCCTGGACCCGGGCGGCGCCTTATGGATGGAGCCTGCGAGGGCCGATGTTTCCTCGGCGCCGTACTGTTCTCACCACGCGGGCGTACGGCGAACCCATCGCAGCATTCGCAGATTGCATACTTGCGTTTGAAAGCTGTCAACTGGCCTGGACGTAAGTGAACAGCGATAGGTTACGCCTTTTCACTTTCCGGGAGGTGGTGTTCTCCTGATGCGGGTAAGCTTACGTCGAATTAGAAGGTCGGGTTTGGTCATTACGTAACGGAACGTAAAGCCTGCAATCGCGAAATCGTCTCGCAATAGCGAGATATGAGCCTGGTTTCCGGGCGAAAGACTTCGGCGTCGTTCGTCATCGGAGTATCGCGCGAGTCGCGCCGTTTGCGGCCATGCTGTTCCGGCCCGGGCTTGCCTCGTGTAGAGGAGAGGCCATGTTCCCCTTCTTTCTCCTTGAGAGGCTCGCATGAGCGAAGCCGCCCTTGTTCTATTCTCCGGCGGCCAGGACAGCAGCGTCTGCCTGGCCTGGGCCCTCGAGCGCTATGAGCGCGTCGAGACGGTCGGCTTCGACTATGGCCAGCGCCATTCCATCGAGATGGAGGCGCGCCAGGACGTCCGCCGCGAAGTCGCCGCCCGCTTCCCGCAGTGGGCCGGCCGCCTGGGCGAGGACCATGTCCTCGATATCAAGAGCTTCGGCCAGGTGGCCCAGTCGGCCTTGACCGCCGACCGCGCCATCGAGATGACCGAGCGCGGCCTGCCCTCGACCTTCGTGCCGGGCCGCAACCTGGTGTTCCTGATCTACGCCGCCGCGCTGGCGGACCGCCGGGGTATCGACGCCCTGGTCGGCGGCATGTGCGAGACCGACTTCTCGGGCTATCCCGACTGTCGCCGCGATACGCTGGACGCACAGCAGTTGGCCCTGAACCTGGGCATGGATCGCAACTTCCGGGTCGAGACCCCGCTGATGTGGCTGACCAAGGCCCAGACCTGGGGCCTGGCCAAGGCGCTGGGCGGCGAGGATCTGGTCAAGCTGATCGTCGAGGAAAGCCACACCTGCTATCAGGGCGAACGCGGCGAACTGCACGCCTGGGGGCACGGCTGCGGGACCTGCCCGGCGTGCGAGCTGCGCGAGAAGGGCTATGTCGAGTGGGATGCGGCGGGTCGCGAGGCGCTTTCGGCGTGACCTACTCCGTCAAAGAGATCTTCCTGACCCTGCAAGGCGAGGGCGGCCAGGCGGGCAAGGCGGCGGTGTTCTGTCGCTTCTCGGGCTGCAACCTGTGGACCGGCCGCGAGCAGGACCGCGCCAAGGCCGTCTGCACCTTCTGCGACACCGACTTCGTGGGGACCGACGGCGAGAACGGCGGCAAGTTCGCCACGGCCGAGGATTTGGCGGCGGCGGTCGAGGCCCAATGGACCGGCGGACCGGACGACCGCCTAGTGGTCTGCACCGGCGGCGAGCCGTTCCTGCAGCTGGATGACGCGGCCATCGCCGCCCTGCACGCGCGTGGATTCCAGATCGCCGTTGAGAGCAACGGCACGCTTGCGGCCCCCGCCGGGATCGACTGGATCTGCATCAGCCCCAAGGCTGACGCGCCGGTGGTTCAGACCTCAGGCCAGGAGCTGAAGCTGGTCTATCCGCAGGACAAGGCTCTGCCGGAGCGGTTCGCGGACCTGGACTTCGAGCGCTTCTATCTGCAGCCGATGGACGGCCCCGATCGCGAGCGCAACACCCAGCTGGCGGTCGCCTACTGCCTGGCGCACCCGCAATGGCGGCTCAGCGTCCAGACGCACAAGTACCTGGGTCTGCCCTAGCGGCGGTAGGAGTCCCGCTCGCGGTCCTTCTTGCTGTCGCCCGGGATCACGGCCTTGCCGGTGGCGACGACGGCCTTGCCGGCCCCGCCGACGACCGCGCCGGTGACGCCGATCGCCGTGCCGGCCACGGTGCCGACGGCGGCGGCCGCGAGGCAGCCGGTCTGCGAGACGGCGACCATCGTCAGGATGGCGGCGAGGGGAGCGAGGCGGCGGAAGGTCATGGTGAAGCCTGGAAAACGCTGTTCACCCTCTTGTACCGGCCGAATGGTTTAAATTCTCCGCGTCGGATGGCCGCGCCCGGCTTCCGGGTCGTCGACATACAGCGCGCCCTTGTCTTCCGCGCGCCGCCGCTCGCCCTTGTAGCGCGGGTCGTCGCGACGGCGGCGGTCGGGGCCGAAATAGTCGCCGGCCCGCACGAAGGGGCGAGGGTGCTCGATCAGCAGGGTCAGGCGGTGGATGACGCCGCGGGCGGTGATCGGCTTGGTCAGGAACTCGTTGACGCCGGCGTCGCGGGCCTCGTTCACCCGGCGCGCGGTCGAGTGGCCGGTGATCATCACGATCGGCACGAAGGGGTTGGGGCTGTCAGGCGACTGGCGGACCAGGCGAACGAAGTCGATGCCGTCCAGGCCGTTCATGGAGAGGTCGGTGAACACCACGTCGATCGCGGTCGAGCGCATGGTCGCCAGCGCCTCGGCGCCGTCCATGGCCTCGAACACGTGCCGCACGCCGATCGCCCGCAGGATCTCGATCAGCAGCATGCGCATGTGCTGGTTGTCGTCGACCAGCAGGATCTTCAACAGATCGAACCGCACGCGCTGAGCCCCCTGCCATCGCGTTTCGCATATCAACTATGGCGTGTGCTCTTCGCGCGCCAAGGTATACGTTATGCGAGCCTTACGCCTGCAAACGTGTGCACGTCAACTCGAAAGCTGAGCTTAATCAGTGTTCAGAGGGCAGAAATGGGTATTTCTGGCGTCTGACTACGCTGTCAGCGGCTCGCGCCAGGCGCGAATACCTGGCCGCCTGTCTGCCCTCGGTGGCGCAGGAAGGCGTCGGCCAGCACGCAGGCGACCATGGCCTCGACCACCGGCACGCCGCGGATGCCCACGCACGGATCGTGGCGGCCCTTGGTGCGCAGGTCCACTTCCTGGCCGGCCTCGTTGAGGGTCTGGCGCGGGATCAGGATCGACGAGGTCGGCTTGAAGGCGACGCGCGCCACCACCGGCTGGCCGGTGGAGATGCCGCCCAGCACGCCGCCGGCGTGATTGGACAGGAACACCGGCTGGCCGTCCTCGCCCAGGCGCATCGCGTCGGCGTTGTCCTCGCCCGTAAGCGCGGCGCTGGCGAAGCCCTCGCCGATCTCGACGCCCTTGGCGGCGTTGATCGACATCAGGGCGGCGGCCAGCTCGGCGTCCAGCTTGCCGTACAACGGCGCGCCCCAGCCGGCCGGAACGCCGGTGGCCTCGACCTCGACCACGGCCCCGGTCGAGGAGCCGGCCTTGCGGATGGTCTCCAGGTGCTCTTCCCACACCGGGATGATGGCGGCGTCCGGCGACCAGTAGGGGTTCTGCTCCGTCTGCGCCCAGTCCCAGTTGTCGCGGTTGATGGCGTGCGGGCCGATCTGCACCAGGGCGGCGCGGATCGTCACGCCCGGGATCACCAGCCGCGCCACCGCGCCGGCCGCCACCCGCGCGGC
>JAEXJH010000548.1 GCA_023445955.1 Pseudomonadota bacterium | reverse complement strand
GGCCTGGGCATCGGTGAAGCCGGCGGCTTCCCGGGCGGCATCAAGGCCGTGGCCGAGTGGTTCCCCAAGAAGGAACGCGCGTTCGCCACCGGTCTGTTCAACGCCGGCACCAATATCGGCGCCATCGTCACCCCGCTGGTCGTGCCAGGCATCGTGCTGGCCTTCGGCTGGCAGATGGCCTTCATCGTCACCGGCGTCGCGGGCCTGATCTGGCTGCCGATCTGGCTGCTGGTCTATCGCCGTCCGCGCGAAGCCAAGAAGCTGTCGGCCACGGAACTGGCCTATATCGAGCAGGATCCGGCCGACCCCGTCGAGAAGATCGGCTGGGCCAAGCTGCTGACCAAGCGCGAGACCTGGGCCTTCGCCCTGGGCAAGTTCCTGATCGACCCGATCTGGTGGATGTTCCTGTTCTGGCTGCCCGACTTCCTGGGCAAGACCTATCACCTGGACCTCAAGACCTTCGGTCCGCCGCTGATCGCCATCTATCTGATGAGCGACGTCGGCTCGGTGGCCGGCGGCTGGATGTCGTCGACCCTGATGAAGAACGGCGCCACCATCAACAAGGCTCGCAAGCTGACCATGCTGGTCTGCGCCCTGCTGGCCGTGCCGGTGATGTTCGCCGCCGGCGTCAGCAACGTCTGGCTGGCCGTGCTGATCATCGGCGTCGCCACCGCGGCTCACCAGGGCTTCTCGGCCAACCTCTACACCCTGCCGTCGGACGTGTTCCCGCGCGCGGCGGTCGGCTCGGTCGTCGGCATCGGCGGCATGCTGGGCGCGTTCGGGGGCATGGCCTTCTCGAAGTACATCGGCAAGGTGCTGGACAGCATCGGCACGTACCAGCCGATCTTCGTCGTCGCCGGCAGCGCCTATCTGATCGCCCTGCTGGTCATCCACCTGCTGACGCCCAAGATGGAGCCCGTGAAGATCTAACCGATCGTCACAGCGCCAAGACGACGAAGGCCGGGGAGAAATCCCCGGCCTTTTTCGTATAGAACCAGGGGCATGGCAGCCTCCCCTCCCCTGAACGTCGCGCTCGTCGGTTACGGCTATGTCGGCAAGACCTTTCACGCCCCGCTGATCGCCGCGACGCCGGGGCTGGCGCTGCACACCGTGGTGTCCAGCGATCCGGCCAAGGTCGCCGCCGATTTCCCCGATGCGCGCGTCGTGGCCGAGCTTGAGACCGCGCTCGCCGTTCCGGCCATCGATCTGGTGGTCATCGCCACGCCCAACGCCCTGCACGCGCCGCAGGCGATCGCCGCGCTGCAGGTCGCCAAGCACGTCGTCGTCGACAAGCCCTTCGCCCTCGACGCTGACCAGGCGCGCCAGATGGCCGAGGCCGCCCAGCGCGCCGGCAAGCTGCTGGCCGTGTTCCACAACCGCCGCTGGGACAGCGACTTCCTCACGCTGCAGCGCCTGATCGACGACGGGACCCTGGGCCAGGTCGTGCAGTACGAGAGCCACTTCGATCGCTTCCGTCCCGTGGTCCGCGACCGCTGGCGCGAGCGCGCCGGCCCGGGCTCGGGCGCCTGGATGGACCTTGGCCCGCACCTGCTGGACCAGGCCCTCGTGCTGTTCGGCGAGCCGCTAGGGATCAGCGCCGACATCGGCGTCCAGCGCGACGGCGCAGGAGCCGACGACTATTTCCACGTCACTCTGCGCTACCCGACCCTGCGGGTGATCCTGCACGGCAGCCTGCTCACCGCCGCCTCCGACCTGCGCCTGGCCGTGCACGGCACGGGCGGAAGCTTCCTCAAGCACGGCCTGGATCCGCAGGAGGGCCAGTTGAAGGCCGGCATGGTCCCGGGCGCGGACGGCTATGGCGTCGACAGCCGGCCGGGCGCCCTGACCACCGTCGAGAACGAGACTCAGGTCCGCGCGGAGGTCTCGCCCGTACCGTCTGACTACCGCGCCTTCTACGCTGGCGTCCGCGACGCAATCCGCGACGGCGCCCCCTCGCCCGTGCCGGTCGAGGAGGCGTTGCGGGTCATGGACCTGCTGGCGCTGGCCCGCGCCGCCAGCGACCAGCGGCGCGAGTTGCCGGTCTAGCCCGGGATCCGGGCGACCACCTTGATCTCGAAGTCGAACCCGGCCAGCCAGGTGACTCCGACCGCCGTCCAGTTCGGATAGGGCGGATCGCCGATCGCCTCGGCGCGGACGGCCATCACCGTCTCCAGCTGCGCCTGCGGGTCGGTGTGGAAGGTGGTGATGTCGACCACGTCCTCCAGGCCGCAGCCGGCGGCGGCCAGCACAGCCTTCAGATTGGCGAAGGCGCGCCTCACCTGGTCTTCGAACACCGGCTCGGGCGAGCCGTCCTCGCGGCTGCCGACCTGGCCGGAGACGAACAGGAGGTCCCCTGAGCGGATGGCGGCCGAGTACTGGTGCGCCTCGTAGAGGGCATGTCGATTGGCGGGGAAGATGGCCTGTCTCATGACCTGGTCCTTTCGATCTGCGCCAGGCTGATCACCCGACACGTTCCAGGTAGGCGGGCGCCGTATGACGAACTAGGCATTGAAATCGGCATGGCCTGATGCAAATTTCACAGCAATGACGCGCCCCTCGCTCAATGACCTGACCGCCTTCGTCTCGGTCGCCACCCATCGCAGCTTCCGCCGCGCGGCCGACGAGCTGGGCGCGGCGCCGTCCACCCTCAGCCACGCCCTGCGGGCGCTGGAGGAACGGATGGGCGTGCGCCTGCTGAACCGCACCACCCGCAGCGTCTCGCCCACGGAAGCGGGCCTGCGGTTGCTGCAGAGCCTGCAGCCGGCCCTGGCCTCGCTGGACGACGCCCTGGACAGCGTCGCGC
>JAEXJH010000547.1 GCA_023445955.1 Pseudomonadota bacterium | reverse complement strand
GCTTCAGCTGACGCGACAGGTCGGGATCGTCCTCGACGAGCAGGATACGCATGAGAACTCCTAAACCGTGTCTAGCCGCCGCTCAGGATCTGGCCGGTGCGGGCGTCGACGATGAAGTCGATGCGGCGGCCGTCGGCGGTGGCCCAGCGCACGCGATAGTTCGAGCCTTCCAGGCCGGCGTCCAGCACGCGGCCGGGCACGCGGCGGCCGATCATGTCGATCACCCGCGACAGCGGCACCAGCTGGCCCGACTGTACGCCGTCGCGCGCCTGGCCCGATCCCGCGCGCCAGTCGGCGCCCAGGCTGTCGGGACGATGCTGCGCCGAGGCCGCACCCGGAAGGGCGGCGGCCAGCGCGGCGGCGACGATGATGGCGCGGATCGTTTTCATGCTCTCCGGTCTAAGGGATCGCGGCTGAATGGAGACTGAACGCCCGGGTTATGAACGGGCTGCGACGTTCTGTCACGAGTGGACACGCTTAGCACCTCTCCTCCCCTTCAGCGGGAGGAGACATCACATCGAAATCAGGCTCTTCCTGAACGTCAGCCGTACAGTCCGCCCCAGCGGGTCCAGGTAGTCCGCCTGATAGGCCTGGGGCGTCAGGCCGTTGCCGTCCTTCACCACCGGACGGCTGTAGAACAGGTTGTCGGCGGCCAGGGTGACGCGGGTTCCGGCCAGCCAGCGGGTCTTGGCCTCGCGCGGGACCTCGTAGAACGCCGACAGGTTGATCGTGGTCTGGGGAGAAAAGCGCAGGGCGCCGCCGTTGGTGGGGCCGGCGTCGACGCTGCCGCCGCGCCAGGTTCCGTTCAGATTGACGCCCATGCCCTGGCGCGTGGCGTTGAGGCGGAAGTTCAGCTCGCGCTTGGGCTGGCCGCGACGGCTGGTGCTGGCGCCGTTCAGGAGGTCTAGCGGCGCCAGACCCTGGCGCAGGGTGGTCTCGTCGCGCAGCCGCCAGACGGCGTTGATCGACAGCTGCACTTGGCCCGCCCGTTTGCGCCTGGCCTGGATCAGCGTTTTGGACGCGCCCTTTGGGGCCTGGCCCAGGAAGCGCGTCAGGTTGACGCCGCCGCGCAGCTCCTCGCGGTCGATGGCGTCGAAGTTCAGCGGCCGGCTGTCGATCGCCGTCAGCATCACTGTCGCGTCGCGGGTGAAGCGGCCGGGGAAGGCCGCTTCCAGGGCCGGGGTGATCAGCGGGAAGTTGGCGATCGGGTTGTCGATGCGGGTGCGGACGTAGTTGGCGTTCAGCGTCAGCCGCGTCGGGCCGCCGTCGCGTCCCACCGGCCGCAGGTTGATTCCGGCCCGCAGGACTCGGCGGCGGTCGTTCATCAGGCCGGCATTGCCGCCCTCGACCCGGCTGACCGTGACGGTCTGGCCGGTGGCGAAGTCGAACACCGTCACGCTGGGGGTCAGCAGCACCGGATCGGCGACCTGGTTGGAGTTGGGAGCGGTCTCTTCCTGGCTGACGCCGAGATTGAGCGTCACGACCTGGGTCGGCGACCAGTGCAGGCCCGCGCCCCAGGCCAGGCGATCCCGATAGCTGGTGAGATCATAGCCGGCGTTGACGCTGGCGGTCAGCTCGCCCAGGGCCGGCAGCACCTGGCGGCTGCGGCTGGCCAGCGGCACGTCGATGTCGCCCTGCACGGAGACCGTGCGACGGTCGTAGTCGCTGGCGCTGGGCGCGCCCGCCCGCACCGCCTCGGAGACCTGGGTGACGCTCTCGCCGCCGAGCTTGACGGTGGAGGTGACGCGGCCGGCCGGGATCTCGGCGACGTCGCCGTTCAAGACCAGCTCGGCCTTGGCGGCCTTGGACCGGCTCTTGGCGCGGTCGCTGATATTGGCCTTGAGCAGGGCGCGTGGGACAGGGCCGAACGGATTGACCGCCGGATCGCGGGCGGCGATGGCGGCTTTCCAGGCGGTGGAGTCGACGCCCCGGCCGGTGACCGTCTCGCTGGTGTTGCGGTCGTAGTTGCCGGTCAGCGACCAGCGCCACTCGCCAAGATAGCCGTTGGCGGCCAGGCCCAGCTGGCCCTTGAAGGCGTCGGCCTCGCGCAGCTGCGACCACGGCGCGTCGAGATAGCGATAGACGGTGACGTCGCGCCCGAACGGCGAGACCGGGCTGCCGGCCGGCAGCCTCACCGAGGTCGCGGGCAAACCCAGGAAGCTGGTGCGGTGGGCGTCCTCCAGATTGACGCTCAGCGTGACGCTGGCCTGGCGGGCGATGTCGCGGGTGATGGCGGCCTTGAACGTCCCCTGGCCCAGCGACGGCGTCAGGCTGCGGTTGGCGATCGTCCCCGACAGTTCGGGCGCGCCGGTGAAACCCGCAAGCGCCGCTACGCCGTCCGCCGCTGCGTCGGGCGCGCCGACGACGGTGAGGACGCGGCCGGCCAGGACCGACAGCGCCGGATCGATCTCGCCGCCGAAAGTCGTGGACGCCCCGTTGCCGACAAGACCGTAGGGCGACGTCGCCGACGGCGCGCGGACGATCTTTCGTTCGGCCTCGAACAGGGTGGAGTCCTGGCGCCAATCGACGCCCACCGTGCTGCGCTCGTCGCCGGCCAGGCGGAAGACATCGCCGTCGAAGTGCTCGGTCGAGCGCCCGCCCTCGGTCGCGCCCACGGTCTCGGCCTCGGCGGCCAGCGAGCGGCAAGCCGTGCGCAGGGCGCAGTTCACGACCCGCGGGTTGGGC
>JAEXJH010000546.1 GCA_023445955.1 Pseudomonadota bacterium | reverse complement strand
GTCCCACACCACGCCGGCGTGTCTCTCTTGTCGAAAGGAACGCGATGTCCCTGAAAGCTTCTGATGCACGGCAACTTTGGATACCCGTCGGTCTGGCCGCCGCGGTGATGATCCCCGCGCTTGCTCTGAGGATCGAAGGCTGGCGGCCCAATGCCGTGCTGGATATCGCCGTGTTCGGCGTCGCGATCCTGGCAGCGGGCTTTCTGTTGTCCTGGGGCGCGGAAGCGGCGGAAAAATACCTCTCCCAAGGCCTGATCCTGGCGGCCGTAGCTCTGGTCACGGTGCTGCCCGAATACGCCGTCGACATCTACTACGCCTTCCAGGCGGGGCGATCGCCCAGTGAAGGCTATGTCGCCTTCGCGGCCGCCAACATGACCGGCGCCAACCGGTTGCTGATCGGCCTGGCCTGGCCGGCCATGGTCCTCTTGCACTGGTGGAAGAACCGGCAACGGGGCATCGAGCTGGCGCCAGTCAACGCCATCGAGATCGTCGTGCTGGCCATCTCCAGCGCCTACGCCTTCGTAATCATCCTGAAGAACACGATCAGCGCCTGGGACTCCCTCGTACTGGTCGGGCTGTTTGGCCTCTACCTCTGGCGTGTCAGCAAGCTGCCCAAGGCGCAGGATGAGGACGAGGCTGAAGAGCCTGGCCCCGGCGCAGTCATCGCCAAGATGTCGACCAAGGCGCGCTGGACGGTGATGATCGGCATGACCGTGGTCGCCGCCGGGGTGATTCTGGCCGTTGCCGAGCCGTTCGCCGAGTCGATGATCGACGGCGGACGCGCGCTCGGCATCGACCAGTTTTTGTTGATCCAGTGGCTGGCGCCGATCGCCAGCGAAGCGCCAGCGGTTGTCATTGCGGTGCTGTTCGTGCTTGCGGGGCGGGCGGCGGCGGGCCTGGTGGCGATGATCAGCGACAAGATCAACCAGTGGACGCTGCTGGTCGGAATGCTACCCCTGGCCATGAGCATGGGGGCGGGGCAATTGACGGCGCTGCCGCTTGACGCGCGTCAGCATGAGGAATTTTTCCTCACCGCCGCGCAGTCTCTGTTCGGCCTAGCCCTACTGTTGCGGCTGCGGCTTTCGGTGTTCGGCGCGATCGCCTTGCTGGGCCTGTTTGTCGCCCAACTGATGATCGCCCTGACCCTGCGCCAAGACGAAGCGCGCGATATCGCGGCGCTCACGGCTGTGGCCTGGGGCTACCTCATCCTGGCCGGGCTGCTGTTTGCGCTCAATTGGCGCGCCATCGCTGGCCTGCTGTCCACCGCTTTTAGCCTGGCGGCCAACGCCGACATCGTCGCCAATCGCCATCTGGCCAAGACCGCCTCTAGCCGGGAGCGCGCAGCTGATGACGCCTAGGCTCGCTGATTTGCGACCGGCGCCTCTGCGGCGATCGATGATCGCCGCGGGCTTGGTCGTCTCCGTGGTCGCTGGCGCGGGTTTCGCCCAGGCCGCGTGGGCCGAACGCGTCCTGGTTCTGGAGGCGACGGCTCCAGGGGTCTGGCGGACGAAGGCGCGGCGGATGACCGTGGAGTTTCGACGCACCGGCGCGGCGACCGACCCGCGTCTGATGATCCGTTTTATAGACGCAAACGGTGATGCGGTGTCCCCGCCGACCGCTCAACGAGTAGGGCTCAGCGCCGCCGGCGAAACGATCATTTTCAGGCGCAACGGCCGGGCGTGGATCTCGGCCTCGGCGCAGTCCGCGCCGCGCGAAGGCGCCAGGCTCAGCATCGTCGAGGCCGATCACCAGCACGACTTTCTCCTGAATGTCTCCAAGCCCGCGTCCGCGGTGGCGCACCGATGACGCCCTGGTCGCGCCGCCAAGCGCTGGCCGGGCTGACGGCGGGCCTGACCGCGATCGCGGGCCAAGGGGGGGCGGCGATCACGCCATTCACCGTCTATCGCTCGGCGGCGTGCGGATGCTGCCAGGCTTGGATGGCGCACATGGCCGCCGCAGGTTTTGCACCGAGGAGCGTCGAGGTCGACGATCTGGTGGCTGTCCGACGGCGCTTCAACGTTCCCGAGGATCTTGCCGCCTGCCACACCGCAGTTATTCACGGCTACGCGATCGAAGGCCATGTGCCGGCCCAGGACGTTGCGGCGCTGCTGCGGCGCGGGCTCCGGGCGGTGGGCCTGGCCGTGCCCGGCATGCCAATTGGTTCGCCGGGTATGACCGTGCCCGGCGTCGTCCCCCAAGCCTACTCCACCCTGCTGCTGCTCTCGGGCGGCCGCCGACAAGTTTTCGCGCGTCACTGAACCGGCCTCAAAGGAGACTTCCATGCAGATCCCCGGGCAAGCTGTCCTGCTTCGTATCTACACCGATGAAAACGCCCTGGTTGGCGACCGCGCCTTGATTGATGTGATCGTGCTGCGCGCTCGACAGGAGCGGCTAGCCGGCGCGACCGTGCTGCGCGGCCGAAAGGGATTTGGCGAGTCGGCGCGCATGCACGAGTCTCGGCCGTTGGACTTCAACGACAATCTGCCCGTCGTCATCGAGATCGTCGACGAGGAGGCGCGCTTGCGCGTTTTCCTGACGTCACTCGATGACCTCAAGGGCATCGGCCTCATCACCTTCGAAAAGGTCGAGGTGCTCCGTTACGGCGACCATCACGTCGAACCCCATCAGTAGACTTCAGGAGTCGCGCGATGACCGACAAGCTCCGACTTGAACTGCCGATCCTGTTGCCCAAGGCCGCTGACGCCTGCGACCACTGCGTCACGAGCCTGATCGCCGTGCTTGAGGGGCGTCCTGGCGTTTCCGAAGCCCACGTCGACAAGGGCGAGGCGGGCGAAGGCTCGCTCTGCATCCACTACGATGAGAGCCAAATCCGGCTGGGCCAACTGCGGGCTTTCGCCCTGCAGGCCGGAGCGACCCTCAGCGACCGGTTCGGTCATTTCGCCTTCGAACTGGCCGGCGGCGTTCATGCCAGGAACGCCCGCCGGATCGCCGATGGCCTTCGAGGGCAGGTCGGCGTGCTGGCGGCCGAGGTTGGACCCACGGGCCGCGGCTTTGTCGAATTCGATCGCGCCAAGACCGACGAAGACGCCTTACGCGCCTCGGTGCGCGCCGCAGGGGCTCGCCTCTTGGTTCGCCCTTCTCCAGCGGATCGCCAGCCCAGTGGCGTCAATGT
>JAEXJH010000545.1 GCA_023445955.1 Pseudomonadota bacterium | reverse complement strand
CCTTGGCGCCTACCAGCGCTTTTCAGCGACGGTCGAGCAGAAGGTCGGCGAGGAGGACGCCGACGCGGCCCGATCCGAAGTTGGGACGACCACGACCAAGGGGTCCTCGCGCGCCAAGCCGTCCAAGCAACGCCAGAACGCGGGATGATCACGTTGCGACGCTGAACCGGACCTCACCTGTTCGCGGCGCCGAGGAGATAGCGCGTCGCGGCCTTCATCTGCGGGTCGCGGCCGATGGCGATGTCCCCGGCCGTCGTGGCCACGGCGATGTCGGGCTCGATCGCGGCGTCTGGCTGTGGCGTGGCGGGAAAGCTGGCGATCAGCGGCAGGTCCACCTCCAGCCGCGAGGCCGGCAGCTGCAGGAAGAAGAAGGCCCCGCCGTTGATCCCACGCCGGTTGCCGCCGGTGGTCTGGCCGACCAGGGTCGCCAGGCCGTTGTCCTTGCAGGTCTGGTCGAAGCCGAAGGTCGCCGAGCTGTTGGAGGCGTCGCACAGCACCGCCACCCTTCCAGTGAACCGCCGCCCCTCGGGCCGGATCAGACTGCCCTTGCTGTCGTCGTCGTAGCGGGTCAGCCGGAAGAAGCCGGGTCGCGCCGGCGACGCCACCGCCGCCTCGCCCCAATCCAGGAAGCTGCGGTCCCAGGTCTTGAGGTAGGGGCGAAGGCCGTCGGGCGCGGTGCGATAGCGTGTCCAGCGCTGGTCGCGCGACAGCGACAGATCGCGCTCGATCAGCCGGCTGATAATGACGTTCCCGCAGTCGATGCCGCCCTCGTTGCCGCGCAGATCGACGATCAATCCGCGCGCGCCATCGCCCGTCAGGTCGTCCATCACCCCGCCCAGCCAGGTCCGCCAGTCGAAGCTGGAGTCGTAGAGCGCCCAGCCGGGCATGGTCAGTCGATGCAAGCCGTCCTCGCCCTTGGCCAGCCTCCAGGGATTGGCGTCCTTGGCGACTTCGACCGAGGCCGAGAAGCCGGCCCGGCGGTCGGCCAGGGTCAGGAGCGGCGCGCGCACGACGCGGCCGTCGGCCAAGGTGAAGGCGGCGATATCCTTCAACGGCAGCACCAGCGGCAAGTGGATGTCGAAGGTTTCGTATCGGTCGTCCCCCCGCGCCTCCATCAGGCTGACCCGCTTGGCCAGGTTTGAGCCATCGGCCCTCGCCAGAGGCGTGAGCCGCGCCAGCAGATCCTTGGTCGCGACGCCGTCGATCGCGACGATCACGGTTCCGCGCGGGAACAGGTCCGCGCCGCTGTCGTCGCGGATGACGACCATCCGCCCGTCGATCCAACGGAACAGGAACGGGACCAGCGAACGGTCCGGATAGATCCGCGCCACGGTCGCATCGCTGCTGTTGTAGGGGCTGGGATAGGTATGACCGCACCTGAGCGAGGCCGTGACCCGGGTCAGCGCCAGGAAGCGGTCGCGGAACGATCCTGGCGCGGCCCAGCCGCGCGCCAGGCCATCCAGCCGCGCCGCGATTTCCTCGGGCGTGCTGTAGCGATAGACGCCGGGGTGCATGGTCTCCCAGGCCTGGCGCAGGATCGACACGTCGCTGCTCCAGTCGTCGGTGACCCGATCGCTAGCACCAATATCGGCCCAACCGGGCGCGGCGGCGCCAAGGGCCAGACCACCGGTAAGCTGCAGCAGGCGACGGCGGTTCAACGGCATGGAAAGATCCTCATGAACGGGATCTGGCCCATGCGCCCTCTCACGGCGCAGCTCGCCTCAATTCCGTGTCCGTCTGCAGAAAATCGGGATTTGAGACCTGGCGACGGAATTGCGAAGGCGAGACGCCAAACCGCGCCATGAAGGCGCGGTTGAAGCTGGCCTTGGACGCAAAGCCCATCTCGAACGCCAGACCCAGGAGGTCGCCGTCGGCTCCGGTTGCAAGAGCCCGGGCCACGCCCTCGGCCCGCAGCCCGTTGACGAAGGTGGAGAAGTTCATCCCCAGGCCCAGGTTGATGGCGCGGGACAGGCGGCCGGTGTTGACGCCGAGAAGCCGCGACAGCCGCGCCAAGGAGAGCTCGGGTTCGCGCCACCAGCCCGCGTTGCGCGTGCGATCGGCGAAGTCTTTGGCGATGGCCGGCCAGTCCGGCGTCCGCCCGGGGTCTGGCTCAGGCAGGTCGGGCTCCGGCTGGGCGACCAAGGGCATGGGAAGGACAGCCTGCCTCCAGCCTGCTACGCCCAAGAAGACGCCGAGCACGGCCAGAGCCAGATACATCCCGGTTTCCTGGAAGAAATCGATGCCGCCGACCACCAGCGCCCAGAGCCAGAAGCCGGCTTCGACGGCCAGGCCCGCGAGCATCACCGCAAGCACTTGGCCCAGCCATCGGGCGGAGAAGCGGTCGTCGTCGCTGCGGTGATCGGCCAAACGGAGGCGCTGGCGCTCCAGGACCTTGCCGATCGCATAGGCGTAGGCCGCCAGGCTCAACAAGCCCAGGATATCCAACAGTGGAGCGACCCAGGCGCGATGGCCGCCCGTGTACCACGACCACTTGGCGCTCCCCGGAATCAGGAAGCAGACGCCGAAATAGGCGAACTGACCGATGCCTGGAAGGAGATGCTCCCGCATCCGCCTTGGCGCGGTCCCATCCGCCAGCGCGTGGGCGTAGCCGTAGAGCAACGGCCCCAACGCCAGGGGAATGGCGAAGGGCGCGAAGGTTAGCCAGCGGAAGTGGTCATAAGCTCCCGCGAAACCGATCGCATACGGCGTCAGCATCCCGGCGATCACCACGAGCGCGGCCGCCAGGAAGCGGCTCGCCGCCCGGTTCTGGCTCCCTTGGACCAGCGCGGCGGCCAACAGCAGGCACTGCACGATCGCCACGCACAGCAACGCTGTTCGCCAACCGAAATACGGGCGCCAATCCATCATGACCTCAAGCTAGGCGCTGTGGCCGGCCGGAGGAAGACGGCTGGGCGATGGCTGGAGGGTCTTCGCCGTGCGCAGCGTTCCAGAAGGTCTGGCCGCAAACCTCGGGGTTAGCCTGCCATGCAGCGATTTGGCCAATCCAGCGTTGCTTCGCCATCGAGCTTGACCGTCGAGCTTGGCTCTTCGGCCGTCTTCTAGATATCCAGGATCGTTCATGGCAAAGCCAGTCAGCCCTGCAAAACAAACGAAGGCCAAGGCCGACGCCATCGCCCAGGCCAGGTCGGTCGCGCCGGACGTTCCAGCGCGCATCGGCTCGACGCCGGTGACAAAGTTTCGGGGAAATCCCGCGATCTTCGGCCGTCTCGTCGAGGACCACGACAAGCACCGCGCTCTTCTGGCGATGATCGAGGCGACGCTGCCAAGCGACCCTGCGCGGAAGACCCTTTTTGAAGAGTTCGTCCGCGATGTCCACGGCCACGCTGCGGCCGAAGAGCAGGCCCTCTGGTCGACGGTGATGCGAAACCCCAAGACCACGGAATTTGCTCGTCACGCCGTGGGCGACCATCACAAGCTGGACAAGCTAATGGCCGACGCCGCCGCGCGCGACATCACCTCCCCAGGGTGGCTCGACCATTTCGCCACGCTCAAGGAAGAATATCTCGAGCATATTCTGGAAGAAGAGACCGAGCAGTTCCTCGAGGCGGAAAAGACCCTGTCCGAAGCGGATCAGCGCTACATGCAGACGGTGTTCGAGCGCCGGAAGACAGCCGAAAAGGCCGCCGCCGTGATTGAAAAGAAAATAGCGCTGAAGCCGATCGCGTAGCGCCATCCACCGAGTTCAGATCTAAGCGCCGCGCGCTAAAAGCCCCCAGGATGCTCGTTAGCGCCCTCACGCCAGTCGCTTCGCCGGTGGCGACGGTCAGAAGCGACAATTGCGCAAGGCTGGCAGCAAATCTGCCGCCTGGCGGCAGAGGCGCTCACCGCCGGCTTGCGCGGCTTCAGGTGGTCTCGACGTATCGCGCCAGCTCTTCGGGCGCGCCCGTTGGGAACGCGGCCTTGAGATGATCAAGGAATGCCGACACCCGGGCGCTGAGCAGCCGCCGCGACGGGTAGAGCGCCCAAAGCGTGATCTCCGGTCCGGCGACCTCGCCCCAGGACACCAACCGGCCCTCGTCCAGGTCGCGGCTGACCAGCGAGATCGGCAGGCGCGCGATCCCGACGCCGGCCCGCACCGCGTCGCGGACCATGATCAGCGACGACAGCCGCAGGACAGGCTCGACCGCGACACCGTCCCAGGTCTCGGCGTCGCCGCCCGCGCCGCGCACCGCGGCCCGGACCGGGACGCCGTCCTGGGGCCGCGGCAGGCTCGGAGGGGCCACCACCACCAGCCGGTCGCGCAGGAAGATGCGACCAATGAGACCGGCGTCGGGGTTGGGGTTCACCCGGATCACCAGGTCGTAGCCTTCCTCGACCATGTCGACCTGACGATCGTCGGTGGTCACCTCCAGCCGCACCTCGGGATAGGCGCGGGCGAACTCGGCGGCCAGGCGCCCCATAGCGGTCTGCGAAAACAGCAGGGGCGCGCTGATCCGCAGCCGGCCGCGCGGGGTCCCGCCGCCCGAGGCGATGGCCGCCGCCGCCTCGTCCAGTTCGGCCAGCAGGGCGCCGGTGCGGGCATAGAGCGCCCGGCCTTCCTCGGTCAGCTTCAGGGTGCGACCGCGCTCGAACAGGCGCAGGTCTAGGCTGGCCTCCAGCTCGGCCACCCGCCGCGACAGGGTGGCCTTGGGCCGGCCGGCCTCGCGGGCGGCGCGGCCGAAGCCGCCGTGCCGGGCGACCAGGTTGAAATCGGCGAGGGCCAGCAGGTCCATATGTTCCACCAACGAGACGAGGTGTCCAGATATAGCGACTATTGGACCGCCTGTGGACCGATCATTTTCCGGGTGTCCCAACCCCTCCAACCCGGAGATTTTCCGATGACCATCCTCGTCACCGGCGCCACCGGCCGTGTCGGCCGCCATGTCGTCCAGCAACTGATCGATCGCGGCGCCAAGGTCCGCGTCCTGGTCCGCGACCCCGCCAAGGCCGACTTCCCGTCGGAGGTCGAGATCGCCAAGGGCGACCTGCTCGACATCGACGCCCTGCGCGCGGCCTTCAAGGGCGTGCGGACCGTGTTCCTGCTGAACGCGGTGGCGGGCGACGAATTCACCCAGGCCCTGGTCGCCCTGAACATCGCCCGCGAGTGCGGCGTCGATCGCGTCGTCTACCTGTCGGTGCTGCACGCCGACCGCTTCGTGAACGTGCCGCATTTCGCGGTGAAGTCCGGGGCCGAGCGGATGATCCAGCAGATGGGCTTCTCCGCCACGATCCTGCGTCCGGCCTACTTCATCGACAACGAGCTGATGATCAAGGACGTGGTCGTGAACCACGGCGTCTATCCGATGCCGATCGGGTCCAAGGGCGTCGCCATGGTCGACGCCCGCGACATCGCCGAGGTCGCCGCGATCGAGCTGATCCGCCGCGACCAGGCGCCGGGCCTGCTGCCGGTCGAGACCCTCAACCTGGTCGGCCCCGACACGCTGACGGGCGCCGACGTGGCGGCGATCTGGTCGGACGTGCTGGGCCGCCCGGTCGCCTATGGCGGCGACGACCCCAGCGGCTTCGAGCGAAACGTCTCGGCCTTCATGCCCAAGTGGATGGCCTACGAGATGCGCCTGATGGCCGAGCGCTATGTCAGCGACGGCATGGTCCCGGAGGCCGGCGACGTCGCGCGCCTGACCACGATCCTGGGTCGCCCGCTGCGCAGCTATCGCGAGTTCGCCAGCGCAATCGTCGCCGGCGCCAAACAGGCCTAGTTGCTGCGGAGAATTGGGGGCGGCTAGAGTTGGCCGCCCTCGTTCCGCCTTGTTTAATATGCGCCAGAAGCGAACCTTAACGCACCTCCAGAAACAAGACTTTGAGGCGTTTGGCCCGCGAGCGCGCGACGGTACAGCCAGCCCCCGGTGGCGCGACCGCCCGATCAGCCTGTACTGCGACAGATGGCCTCAACGCAAAATCCGGCGCCGTTAACACATAGCGATCTACTAGCTCGCAGATGCGTGCCCCATCCGTTGAACACAGCCCCGTCGTGATCAGGCGCGATGTTCGCCTATTGCTTTGGCTGGCCTCGATCCTGCTCGCGATCGTGGTTGGCGCGTGCGGCGCGTTGCTGGCGTACGCGACCTCGGCGGTCAATCACCTGCAGGAGCAGCAGGAAAAGGCGCTCGTCGAACGGACCCTGGAGCGCTGGACGGACAAAATCAGCAACGATTTGACGACGGCGAGTGTGGGATCAGGCCTATCGTCAATTCCATCCGGGCGGCGACGTTCAGTGGGCGAACGCGGAGATCGGCACGTTCTTCGTGCACAACCGCGGGGTGGATCTGGCCTTTGCCGTTGATGGAAATGACCATCCTTTCTACGCCTACACCGAGCAAGGCCTTACCCGCACGGCGCAACTTCGCGACTTCGAACGCCAGACCGCGCCGCTGCTGAAGGCCTTGCGCCTCAAGGCCAAGCGCCAACTGGGCCGACTCTCCAACGCACCGCCGACAGCGCCGGAACTGGCCACGACTTTGAGCAGCGTCATGCGCTGGCGTGGAGCGGTTTATTTCGTCTCGGGCTCGACGGTGATCCCCGAGGATGCGGCCGACGCGGCGCGCGCGGAACGCACTGTTGTCCTTTTCACCGCCGTTCGCGCCGACCGCGCGTTCCAAGACGCCCTCAAGAATGATCTCCATCTGATCGCGCCGGCGATCGTGCCCCCTGGCCCAGCAGACCGACTGACCTTGCGCGACCTTGACGGCCGCCCCGTGGCCGGGGTGGTTTGGACGCCTGGCCGACCGGGTTTTCAGGTCTTCCGGCAAGCCGGCGCCTTGATCGGTGTCGTCGTCACCTTGTTGGCGCTCGTTGGCCTCCTGCTGGCGTCACGGATCGGCAAGGTCGTGGGCCGTGTTGATCGGGCCGAGGCCGAGTTGCACAACGCCCTCGAAGCCCGGATGCGCGCCCACCTCGCGGCGGAAACGGCCAACCGCAGCAAGAGCGAATTCCTCGCCAACATGAGCCACGAGAT
>JAEXJH010000544.1 GCA_023445955.1 Pseudomonadota bacterium | reverse complement strand
GCACCGCGCCGCACTGGCAGCCGCCGCTCAGGCTCATGGCCCTAGTCCTTCGGCGTCAGAGTGAAGGTGACCTTGTAGCCATCGTGGTCGGACAGCACCGGCTCGCCCGCGCCGTCGAACGTGGCTTCCACCGCCACCGGCTTGATCTTGACCGCGTCGCCGTCGAGGAAGCCGATCAGGTCCTGGGTGCCCAGCCAGGGGGCGTCGCCGTCATAGGAGATCTGGGTGGCGCAGGCCTTGGGCCGCTGATGGCACCAGCGGCTGACCACCTCGAACGGATATTCGCTCATCACGTAGTCGAAGCGGTCGGCGGCGTGCATGACATTGAAGTCGCCGCCGACGATCAGCGGGGCGCCCGGCGTGCGGTCGGCCTGCATGAACTGCTTCAGCTCGTCGACCTGCAGGTGGTGGGCCTGGGTGGCGCGGCTGCGCGGGACGCCCGAGGCGCCCCGGGAATTGAGGTGGGTGTTGGCGATCTCCACCGGGACGGGCAGACCCGGCACCTGGATGGCGGCCAGCATCACGCCCTTGTTGGCCAGGCAGTCCAGGCCCGCGCAGTAGCGATAGGCGTGCGAGCTGACCGTCTCGATCGGATAGTTGCTGAGCACCCAGAGCCCGCTGGAGCCCCACTTGCCCAGGCCCTCGCCCTTTTGGCGGTATTTCACGCGCCGGAAATCAGGCCGCTTGTCCGCCGGCACGACATTGCCGTCGCGCTGGCCCTTGCGCGGCCCCCGCGCGACATAGGGATAGCCGCTATCGTCGACCATCTGCCAGACGGTGTCGCGAAAGCCCTCCTGGATCAGGACGACATCGGGCTCGACGCCCTGGGCGCGCATGGCGGCCAGCTCCTGGCCGATCCGCTTCAGGGCTCCGCCTCTGTGGCGGCGAACCGGCCAGGGCAGGCCCTCGATATTGTAGGTCATGACGCTGAGCGTCACGGGTTTGGGCGTTACCGGCTTGGACGTCACGGACTGAGCATCGTCGGCGCGCGCTGGCGCGGCCGCGAGCAGAGCTAAAGCCAGAAGAGCCCAGGCCGTCCGGATCAGTTTGCACGCTCCGCGATTACGTGAGCCCCGTCATGGCCGGTTACCGTGAAGGTTACAATCTCGCCCAGCGGGGCTGCGCCCGTAAACCGGATCTCGGTGAAATCGTCGGCGCGGGCGACGCCGTCGCGCTCGACTAGGCCCGGCAGGGTGCGGCCGACCTGGCGCTGCAGGTGGCGCTCCAGGCCGCGCTGGCCGGCTTCGCGCAGGCGACGAGCGCGCTCCTTGATCAGCGGCCCCTTCACCGGCGGCATCCGCGCGGCGGGCGTTCCGGGACGCGCGCTGTAGGGGAAGACGTGCAGGAAGGCCAGCTGCGCCTCCTCGACCAGGTTCAGCGTGTTCTGGAACGCCTCTTCGGTCTCGGTCGGGAAGCCGGCGATCAGGTCGGCGCCGAAGGCGGTGTCGGGACGCACGCGGCGCACTTCGGCCACCAGTTTCAGCGCGTCCTCGCGGCTGTGGCGGCGCTTCATGCGCTTGAGGATCAGGTTGTCGCCGGCCTGCAGCGACAGATGCAGGTAGGGCATCAGGCGCGGCTCGGTCTCGAGCAGCTTGAAGAGATCCGGATCGATCTCGGCCGCGTCGATCGACGAAAGTCGAAGTCTGGGCAGGTCCGGGACCATGCGCAGGATGCGGCCGACCAGCTGGCCCAGGGTCGGGGTCCCCGGCAGGTCCGCGCCCCACGAGGTGACGTCGACGCCGGTCAGCACCACCTCGCGATAGCCCTCGGCGGCCAGCTTGCGAACCTGCTCGACGACCTCCCCGGCCGGGGCCGAGCGCGAGTTCCCGCGGCCATAGGGGATGATGCAGAAGGTGCAGCGGTGGTCGCAGCCGTTCTGGACCTCGACATAGGCCCGGGCGCGGTCCTTGAGGCCGTCGATCAGGTGACCGGCGGTCTCCTTGATCGACATGATGTCGTTGACCCGCACGCGGGTGGAGGTGTCGGTCAGCGCGCCCGGCGCGGCCTTCTCGGCGTTGCCCAGCACGAGGTCGACCTCGGGCATGGCGGCGAAGGCGGCCGGATCGACCTGGGCGGCGCAGCCGGGGACGATGATGCGCGCGCCCGGACGCTCGCGGCGGGCCTTGCGGATCGCCTGGCGCGCCTGGCGCACGGCCTCGTTGGTCACGGCGCAGGTGTTGAACACCACCGCATCGGCCAGGCCGTCGGCGGCGGCGCGGGCGCGCATGGCCTCGCTCTCATAGGCGTTCAGGCGACAGCCGAAGGTGACGACATCGACGCCGTCCGGGCCCGACATCGTCGTGGCCGGGCCGCCCTCCTCGCCGACTTCCGGCTTGGGCTTCGGGGTCGCCTTGATGACGGTGTAGGTCGTCACTTGCCGACAAACGCCGCGAAGGCGTCCTTCCAGTCCTTGTGCCAGCGCGACAGGGCCGGGCGGTTCTCGATGATGTCGCCGATGGCCCAGGCCATGCGCTTCTCGTCGGTGGCGCGCGGCACGTCGTTGTCGGGGCACAGGATGTAGAAGTCGCCGCGGCCGATGCTCTCCAGCATGAAGTCGACGACCTGTTCGGCGGTCCAGGCGGCGGCGGGCTTCTCGCCCGGGCCGCGCTTGGTCATGCCGGTGAAGGTGTAGCCGGGGATCAGCAGGTGGGCGCTGACCTGGCAGTCTTCCGTCTCGCGCAGGGTGTGAGCCAGGCCTTCGGTCAGCGACTTCACCGCCGACTTGGAGACGTTGTAGGCCGTGTCGCCCGGCGGCTGGGTGATGCCCTGCTTGGAGCCGGTGTTGATGATCAGGCCCGGACGGCCGCTGTTGGCCATGTCCTCGCCGAACACCTGGACGCCGTTGATCACGCCCCACAGGTTGACGTCGAGAATGCGCTTCCAGGCGTCGTCGCCGGCGAAGGCGTCGCCGCCGCCCCCGACCCCGGCGTTGTTCATCAGGATGTCGACGGAGCCATAGGCCTCGAGCGCGGCCGCCTTCAGCGCCTCGACGGCCGCGCGGTCGGCGACATCGGCCGGCACGGCCAGGGCGCCGATGGCCTCGGCCTCGGTCTTCAGCTTGCGGCCGGTGATGTCGGCCATGACGACGTTGAGGCCCAGGGCCCGGAACGCCTTGGCGGCGGCCAGCCCGATACCGTCGGCCGCGCCGGTGATGACGGCGGTCTTGCCGGCAGCGATGGCGGGATGGGTCACGCGGCCTCCGGAAGCTTGCCGGCGAAGTCCATGCTGACGGGGCCGGTCATGATCACGTGGCCGTCGCTCTCGCGCCATTCGATGACCAGCGCGCCGCTCTCGAATTCGACCTTGGCCTTGCGGTCGGTCAGGCCGCGACGCACGGCGGCGACCTGGGCGGCGCAGGCGCCGGTGCCGCAGGCGGCGGTCAGGCCCGCGCCGCGTTCCCAGACCTTCAGCTGGATGTGGTCGCGCGCAGCGATGTGCGCGAAGCCGACATTGACCCCTTCCGGGAACAGCGGGTGATGCTCGACCAGCGAGCCCGTCCCCGTGGCGAAGGCGTCGCTGACCGGGGCGTCGACGAAGAACACCACGTGCGGATTGCCCATCGAGACGCAGACCGGCGTGTGGACCAGCGGCGCGTCGATCGGACCGACCTGCAGCTCGACCCGCTCGGTGTTCATTTCCTCCGACAGCGGGATCTGAGTCCAGTCCAGGCCCGGCTGGCCCATGTCGACGGTGACCAGCTTGTCGCCGGCCATCACGCCCGACAGGCGACCGCCCTCGGTGTCGAAGGCCACGGCGTCCTTGCCCGACGATTGCATCAAGAGCCAAGCCACGCAGCGGGTGCCGTTACCGCACGCGCCGACCTTGTCGCCGTCCGAATTCCAAAAGCGCACATAGGCCGAGGCGCCCGGCGCCTTGGGCGGGTCGATGGCGATCACCTGATCGCAGCCCACGCCGCCGTCCCCGCGTTTGGCGATCGCACGGATCTCCTCGGGCGTGGGGTCGAACGTCTGGGTCTGGGTCTCGATGACGACGAAGTCGTTGCCGAGCCCGTTCATCTTCAGGAAGGTGCGGCTCATAGCCGGGCTATATAGTGGAAAGCGGTGTGAAATGCACCGCAGCGGGACGACGCAGTACGATGACGACCAAAGACGTTTGCGGTCAGTTGGCTACCGCCCAGCACGAGCGCACCCTCATGCGCTTCCACCGTCGGTTCGAGGACGGCTGGGTCAACGGTTATGTCGTCGGCATGGGCCCGGCCTTCGTGATGCTGGCCGAGGTCAGCGACCACATCCGGTTCAACGGTTTCGGCTGCTATCGCCTGGCCGATATCAAGAACCTGCGGCCCGCGCCGTTCGCCGATTTCGTGGAAACCGCGCTCGAAAAGCTGGGCGAGACGCAGCCCGAAACACCGGCTGTAACCCTGGACAGCGTCGGCGACATCCTGGAGACCGCCGGTCGGCTCTTCCCGATGGTGACCGTCCATGCCGAGGCCGACAGGCCCCGGGTCTGCCACATCGGCGCGGTCGTCAGGCTGGACGGCGGCCTCGCCTGGATGCGCGACATCGGGCCGGACGCGGTCTGGGAGAATGAACTCACCGCTCGACGCTTGGACGACGTCACCCGCATCGACTTCGGCGGCGCTTACGAGACGGCCCTGGCGTTGGTCGGCGGGCCGCCGCCCGCGCCGGTCGAGGCCCCGCCGCTGCGGCTGGTTTCCGACAATGGCTGAGGAGATGCGCGTCCGCGCTCGCCTACGGGCGCTCTACCACGGCGCCTCGCCGGCGGCGGTGCGGTTCCGGTACGGGATCATCCTGATCGACCTGGCGCTGATCGCCTTCTTCATCGCCGCGCCGCTGATGCAGCGCCACGGGCTGACGTTCTATCTGCTGGACTACGGCGTGGCGGCGTTCCTGGCGCTGGATCTTGCCGCGCGGGCCATCGCGCATGGCGACGTCAGGTCCTGGCTGAAGAAGCCGATCGTCTGGCTGGACCTCTTCGTGCTGGCCACGCTCCTCTTCCCCGCCTGGCTGTTCAATTTCGGCTTCCTGCGGGTGCTGCGCCTGTGGACCCTGATCCACAGCGAGTTCTTCTGGCGCACGGTCGGGCGGCGCTATGACGACACCCGGGTCGAGGACATCACCCGGGCGGCCAGCTCGCTGGCGACCTTCGTCTTCGTGGTCACGGGCTTCGTCTATACGAGCTTCGCCGGACGGCACGAGGGCATCAGCGGCTATGTCGACGCGCTCTATTTCACCGTCACCAGCCTGACGACCACCGGCTATGGCGACGTCACCCTGCCAGGCGTGTGGGGCAAGCTGCTCTCGATGGCGGTGATGCTGGGCGGGGTGTCGCTGTTCATCGGCCTGATCCAGTCGATCCTGCGGCCGCACAAGGTCATCTATCAGTGCCACGCCTGCGGCCTGCGCCGGCACGATCCTGACGCCGTCCACTGCAAGGCGTGCGGCGTTCTGCTGAACATTCCCGACGACGGGGTCTGATCGTTTCCGCCAAGCTCTGGCGCGGGGAAAATTTTCGGATACCGTCCCGCGCCATGACCCTGCTCCGCACCTGTTCCGCCGCGGCCCTGGCCGCCATGCTCTCCACTGCAGCGTACGCGCAGGAGACCGATCCCCACCTGGCGCTGGAGGCGGGGGAAAGCCCCGACAGCCTGGCCTGGGTGAAGACCCAGAACGACAAGACCCTGCCGCTCCTGTCGGGCGACGCGCGGTTCGCGGGCCTGCAGACCGAGGCGCTGAAGATCCTGTCCAGCAAGGACCGGATCGCCATGCCCAACTTCATCGGCAAGACGGTGTTCAACTTCTGGCAGGACGCCGACCATGTGCGCGGCGTCTGGCGTCGTACGAGCCTCGAATCCTACAAGACCGCCAACCCGCAGTGGGAAACGGTCATCGACATCGACGCCCTGGCCAAGGCCGAGGGCAAGAACTGGATCTGGAAGGGCGCCGACTGCCGCCCCAAGACCCACGACCGCTGCCTGGTGAACCTGTCGAACGGCGGCAAGGACGCCGTGACGGTCCGCGAATTCGACCTGACCACCAAGAGCTTCGTCGATCCGGCGGCCGGCGGGTTCGTGCTACCCGAGAGCAAGCAGTCGATCGAGTGGCTGGATCCCGACACCCTGATCCTGACCCGCAACTGGGGTGAAGGCACGACGACCGACAGCGGCTACGGCTTCGTGATCAAGACCCTGAAGCGCGGCCAGAGCCTGGACCAGGCGGTCGAAGTCTATCGCGGCCAGAAATCCGACGTCTCGGCCCGGCCGAACGTGCTGCGTGACGCGGCGGGCAACACCGTGGTGCTGCTGACCCGCGCCACCGACTTCTTCCACGACGAGACCTATCTGTGGGACGGCAAGGCGGCCAAGCGCCTGCCGATCCCGGAAAAGGTCGGGGTGCGCGGCCTGCTGAACGGCAAGCTGGTGATGAAGACCGAGGAGCCGTGGCGCGCGTTCAAGGCCGGTTCGGTCGTCGCGGCCTCGCCGGCCGCGCTGCTGTCGCCGGGCGGCGGCGGCGACGCGGTGCTGCTGTTGGCGCCCCAGGACCGCCAGTCGATCGATCAGGTCGCCGTCACCGACCACCGCGTCGTCGTCTCGCTCTATGACAATGTCCGGGGCCGGGTCATCACCCTGGAAGACCGCGGCGCGGCCGGCGTCAAGGCGACCGCCCTGCCGGTCATCGACAACGCCGCCGTCTCGCTGGGCTCGCATTCCGACGAAGGCGACGACGTCTTCTACACGGTCGAAGGCTTCCTGAACCCGACCCAGCTGAAGCTGGCCGACGCCACTGGGACCACCGCCCAGACGGTCAAGGCCCTGCCCGCCCAGTTCGAGACCAAGGACCTGGTGGTCGAGCAGAAGTCGGCGACCTCGAAGGACGGCACGGCCATCCCCTACTTCGTGGTCCACAAGAAGGGCTGGAAGCTGGACGGCCAGAACCCGACCCTGCTGCACGCCTATGGCGGCTTCAACCTGTCGAAGCTGCCGGTCTACGATCCGGTGATCGGCAAGCTGTGGCTGGAACGCGGCGGCGCCTTCGTGGTGGCCAATATCCGCGGCGGCGGCGAGTTCGGTCCGGCCTGGCACGAGGCGGCGCTGAAGGCCAACCGCCAGCGCGCCTATGACGATTACTTCGCCGTGGCCGAGAAGCTGATCGCCGACAAGGCCACCACACCGCGTCACCTGGGCGCCTATGGTCGCTCGAACGGCGGCCTGCTGATGGGCGTGGCCCTGACCGAGCGTCCGGACCTGTGGAACGCGGTGGTGGTCGAAAGCCCGCTGCTGGACATGATCCGCTACACCTACCTGCCGGCCGGCGCCTCCTGGATCGGCGAGTATGGCGACCCCGCCATCCCGGCCGAACGCGTCTGGATCGAGAAGTACAGCCCCTACCAGAACCTGAAGGCGGGCGTGAAATACCCGCTGGCCTACATCACCACCTCGACCAAGGACGACCGCGTCCACCCGGGCCACGCCCGCAAGTTCGCCGCCAAGATGGACGACCTGAAGATCGACCATCTCTATTTCGAGAACACCGACGGCGGTCACGCCAATGGCGCGGACCCCAAGAACAACGCCCGTCGCTGGGCGCTGCACTACACCTACCTGTCGCGTCAGCTGATGGATCACTAAGTGCGTAAGCTTCTGACTGTTCTCCTCGCGTCCACGAGTCTGATGACCATCTCCCCTGCGATCGCCGGCGAAGCCGAAAAGTCTGTTCCTGCGGAAGCCCGCACTCCGCTGACCGAGCTGGGCAAGAACGATCCCTATCTCTGGATGGAGGACATCGAGGGGACGCGCGCCATGGACTGGGCCAAGGCCCAGAACGCCAAGACCCTGCCGGTGCTGCAGGGCGACAAGCGCTATGGCGACCTGGAGGCCAAGGCCCTGGCGATCCTCAACGCCAAGGACCGCGTGCCGGGCGTTTCGTTCGCCGGCGACGGGTCCTTGCGCAACTTCTGGCAGGACGCCGACCACGTGCGCGGCCTGTGGCGCAAGACCAGCCTCGAGAGCTATCGCACGGCCGACCCGGCCTGGGAGACGATCCTGGACGTTGACGCCCTGTCCAAGGCCGAGGGCGCCAACTGGGTGTTCAAGGGCGCCAGCTGCCTGCCGCCGCAGGACACCCGCTGCCTGGTGACGCTCTCGAACGGCGGCAAGGACGCCGTGACGGTCCGCGAGTTCGACACCACGACCAAAAGCTTCGTGCCGGGCGGCTTCGTCCTGCCCGAGGGCAAGCAGAACTACACCTGGCTGGACAAGGACACCCTGCTGGTCGGCCGCGAGTGGAAGCCTGGCGAGCTGACCAAGTCCGGCTACGCCTACGTCCTGAAGACCCTGAAGCGCGGCCAGACCCTGGACCAGGCGGTCGAGGTGTTCCGCGGCGTCGACACCGACGTCTCGGTCAGCCCGTTCGTGTTGCGCGACGCCGACGGCAAGGCCGTGGCGGTGATGGCCAGCCGGGGCGTGACCTTCTTCGAGACCGAGACCTACCTGATCGAGGGCGCAAAGCCCGTGAAGCTGGACCTGCCGCTGAAGAGCTCGGTCCAGGGCTATGTCGCCGGCCAGATGGTCGTGCTGATGGAGCAGGACTGGAAGGGCTTCAAGACCGGCGACCTGATCAGCTTCGACCTGGCCAAGCTGAAGGCCGCGCCGGAGACGGCGGTTGCCACGCTGGTGCTACGCCCGACCGCGAAGCAGTCCGTGGAACAGGTCACCACCACCCGCACCAAGCTGGTCGTCGGCCTGCTGGATAACGTCAAGGGCGCGGCCCGGGTGCTGACCCATGGCGCCAAGGGCTGGACGTCGCAGACCCTGGACCTGCCGGCTAACAGCGCCATCGGCCTGGGTTCGACCGCCGAGACCGACGAGCGCTTGTTCGTCACCGTCACCGGCTACCTGGCCCCCAGCACCTACTGGCTGGCCGACGCCGGCACGCTGAAGCTGGAGCAGGTCAAGGCCTCGCCGGCCCGGTTCGACGCCTCGACCCACGTGGTCGAGCAGTTCGAGGCGACCAGCACCGACGGGACCAAGATTCCGTACTTCGTCGTGCGGCCCAAGGGCATCAAGTACGACGGCCAGGCCCCTACCCTGCTCTATGCTTACGGCGGCTTCCAGGTGCCCATGACCCCCGGCTATTCGGGCGTGATGGGCAAGCTGTGGCTGGAGCGCGGCGGCACCTATGTCGTCGCCAACATCCGCGGCGGCGGCGAGTTCGGCCCGGCCTGGCACGAGGCGGGCCTGAAGGCCAACCGCCAGAAGGTCTATGACGACTTCTTCGCCGTTTCCCAGGACCTGATCACGCGCAAGATCACCTCGCCGCGGCACTTGGGGATCATGGGCGGCAGCAACGGCGGCCTCTTGATGGGCGTCGCCTTGACCCAGCGGCCCGAGCTCTACAACGCCATCGTTGTGCAGGTGCCTTTGTTCGACATGATCCGCTACAGCCAGATCGGGGCCGGCGCCTCGTGGGTTGGCGAGTATGGCGACCCGGCCATTCCGTCCGAGCGGGCGGTGATCGCCAAGTACGATCCCTATTCCAACCTCAAGGCCGGCCAGAAATATCCCGAGGTGTTCATCGAGACCTCGACCAAGGACGACCGCGTCCACCCGGCCCACGCCCGCAAGGCGGCCGCGCGGCTCGAGGAACTGGGCTATCCGGTGCTCTATTACGAGAACATCGACGGCGGCCACGCAGCCTCGGCCAACCTGGCCGAAACCGCCCGCCGCCAGGCGCTGGAATATGTCTATCTCAGCAAGAAGCTGATGGACTGAGCAGATAGCGCGGCGTTCGAGAGAACGCCGTGCCGTCAACCCAACTGAAAGTTATCGCTGTCAGGATGCGCGTCGACAAACCTGTCGGAACCGCCGCCGTGACTATCGAAGTCGTCAAAGCCCTGGACCTCTCGCCTGCCGACATCGCGCGGTGGGAAGAGCTGCGACGTGGCCAGAGCCGACTGGACTCGCCGTTCCTGTCGCCGCAGTGGGCCTTGGCCGTGGCCCGGGCTCAGGGCGACAAGGGCCATGAGGTCAAGGTCGCTATCCAGCGCGGCGCGGAGGGCGAGGCCATCGGCTTCCTGCCCGCCCGGGTCCGCCAGGACGTGGCCATGCCCGTCGGCGCGCCGATGTGCGACTACCAGGCCCTGGTCACCGCCCCCGGCGTGACCATGGACCCGCGCGACCTGCTGGTCGCCCTGGGCGCGCACCGCATCGACTTCTGCCACATGATGGCCGCCGCCGTG
>JAEXJH010000543.1 GCA_023445955.1 Pseudomonadota bacterium | reverse complement strand
TCTGCGCCGGCGTGGATCGCGCCATCCAGATCGTCGAGCGCGCCGTCGAGAAGTTCGGCGCGCCGGTCTATGTCCGGCACGAAATCGTCCACAACCGCCCCGTGGTCGATCGCCTCAAGGCCCTGGGCGCGGTGTTCATCGAGGAGCTGGAGGAAGCGCCCGACGACCGCCCCGTCGTCTTTTCGGCCCACGGCGTGCCCAAGTCGGTGCCGGCCGAGGCCAAGGCGCGCCAGATGATCTATCTGGACGCCACCTGCCCGCTGGTCTCCAAGGTCCATGTCGAGGCCCAGAAGCACTACGACGCCGGCCGCGAGATCGTGCTGATTGGCCACGCCGGCCACCCGGAAGTCATCGGCACCATGGGCCAGCTGCCCGAAGGCTCGGTCACCCTGATCGAAGACCTCAAGGACGCCGCCGCCTGGGAGCCCAAGGACGCCGCCAACGTGGCCTTCCTGACCCAGACCACCCTGTCGGTCGACGACACGGCCGACATGGTCGCCCTGTTGCGCGAGCGCTTCCCCGGGATCGCGGCCCCGCACAAGGAAGACATCTGCTACGCCACCACCAACCGCCAGGACGCGGTCAAGCACCTGGCCGAGCAGGCCGAGCTCGTGCTGGTGGTCGGCTCGAAGAACTCGTCCAACTCGGTGCGCCTGATGGAGGTCGGCCTGAAGGCCGGCGCCACCGCCGCCCATCTGATCGATGACGCCACCGGCATCGACTGGACCTGGTTCGACGGCGTCCAGCGCGTGGGCCTTACCGCCGGCGCCTCGGCCCCGGAAGACCTGGTGCAAGGCGTCATCGACGCCATCTCGGCCCGTTTCGACACCACGGTCGAGGAACTGGTCGAGGCGCGGGAAACGATCACCTTCAAGCTGCCGCGACTGCTGACGGCCTAGCACCGGCTTGACCCGAGGCCCCGCGTCGAGCATCCCGACGCCATGGCCGTCTATACCGACATCACCGACGCTGAACTTGAAGCCTTCCTGCAGGGCTATGACCTGGGCGCCCCGCTGGCGTTCAAGGGCATCGCCGAGGGGGTGGAGAACTCCAACTTCCTGCTGGAGACCGAGAAGGGCCGCTACATCCTGACCGTCTACGAGCGGCGGGTGAAGGCCGACGACCTGCCCTATTTCCTGAACCTGCTGACCTGGCTGGCCGACAAGGGCTATCCCAGCGCGCGGCCGATCGCCGACCGCAACGGCAAGACCCTGGCGTCGCTGCGCGGCAAGCCGGCCGCCCTGGTCGAGTTCCTGCCCGGCCTGTCGGTGCGCAAGCCCACGGTCGCCCACTGCCGCGAAGCCGGCGAGGGCCTGGCCTGGCTGCACCTAGCCGGCGAGGGCTATCCCGGCCGCCGCGCCAACGACCTGGGCCAGAGCGCCTGGTCGCCGCTGTTTTCCAAGCACCGCAAGGCCGCCGAGGACCTCAAGCCCGGCCTGTCGGCGACGATCGACAACGACCTGGCGCAGCTGGCCTTGATGTGGCCGCGCAATCTGCCGACCGGCGTGATCCACGCCGACTATTTCCCCGACAACGTCTTCTTCCACGCCAATGGCAAGTTCGCCGCGGCGATCGACTTCTATTTCGCCTGCGAGGACGCTTACGCCTACGACGTGGCCGTGACTTTGAACGCCTGGTGCTTCGAGGCCGACGGCAGCTTCAACATCACCGCCGCCAAGGCGCTGCTGAATGGCTATGAGCGCCGCCGGCCGCTGAGCCCCGCGGAAAAGGAAGCCCTGCCGATCCTGGCGCGCGGCGCGGCGATCCGCTTCTTCCTGACCCGCCTGGCCGACTGGGGCGCGACGCCCGCCGGCGCGCTGGTCAGGCCCAAGGACCCGCTGGAGTACGAGCGCAAGCTGGCCGTCCACCGCGAGGGGCTCGTGCTGTTCTGATGATGCCGAAAGTCACGATCTATACCGACGGCGCCTGCAAGGGGAATCCTGGCCCGGGCGGCTGGGGCGCCATTCTGTTCTACGGCGACAAGAAGAAAGAGATCTGCGGCGGCGAGCCGGCGACCACCAATAACCGCATGGAGTTGATGGGCGCGATCTCGGCGCTGGAGCTGCTCAACCGTCCCTGCAAGGTCGAGCTGCACACCGACAGCCAGTACGTCATGAAGGGCATCCAGGAGTGGATCCGCGGCTGGAAGGCGCGCGGCTGGAAGACGGCCGACAAGAGCCCCGTCAAGAACGACGACCTCTGGAAACGCCTCGACGCCGCGCGCGACCGGCACGACGTCGACTGGCGCTGGGTCAAGGGCCACGCCGGCCATCCGCTGAACGAACGGGCGGATGCGCTGGCCAATGAAGGCCTGCGCAAGGCCAACCCGCGGGTGATCTAGGCGGACGCGAAGGCCAAGCCTTCGTCTTCCCAGCCCGTGATGCCGCCGATCATCAGCTTCACCGGCCGGCCAAGCGTGGCCAGCTTCAGCGCCGCGCGGTCGGCGCCGTTGCAGTGCGGGCCGGCGCAGTAGACCACGAACAGGGTGTCGGCCGGCCATTGCGCCATCCGCTCGGCGGTCATGTCGGCGTGGCGCAGGTGCAGCGCGCCCGGCACGTGGCGACGAGCATAGGCCTCGGGCGAGCCCACCACATGCAGCAGGACAAAGTCGACCTCGCCGGCCTTCATCGCGGCGGCGACGTCGGCGCAGTCGGTCTCCAGCGACAGCCGCGCGGCGAAGTGGGCGGCGACTTCGGATGGGGCGGCGGCGATTTCGGACACGGTGCTCATGGCGGCTCTCCAGATTGGACGCTCAGAGACTTGCCGCATGCCCCGTGCTCGCGTTAGCTGGCGAGATCGACATAGTTCGTAAAGATCATGCCAAAGCAGCCTCTCGTCGTCGCGCTCGCCTATGACGGACTCTGCACCTTCGAGTACGGCGTGGCGGTCGAGCTCTTCGCGCTGCCCCGGCCGGAGATGGGCGAGGACTGGTACCGCTTCGCCACCGCCGCCGTGGAGCCGGGTGACCTGCGAGGTCTGGGCGGCGTGCGGATCGTCGGCGACGGCGGGCTGGACCTGCTGGAACAGGCCAGCGTCATCGTCGCGCCGGGCTGGCGGGGGATGGATCACCCCGTGCCGGCGTCGCTGATCGCGGCGCTGCGGAAGGCCCACGCCAACGGCGCGCGGCTGATGTCGATCTGCTCGGGGGTGTTCGTTCTAGCGGCGACGGGCCTGCTGGATGGGCGACGGGCCACGACCCACTGGCGCTATGCGCAGGCGCTGCGCGAGCGGTATCCGGCGATCGCGGTGCAGCCGGACGTGCTCTATGTCGACGAGGGCGATCTGCTGACCTCGGCCGGCAGCGCCGCGGGGATCGATCTTGGCCTGCACCTGATCCGCCGCGACTTCGGACCCGAGGCCGCCAACACCGTCGCCCGCCGGCTGGTCGTGCCGCCGCACCGCGACGGCGGCCAGGCCCAGTTCGTCGAGCGGCCGGTGCCCGCGGCGCACGAGGCCTCGCGATTAGGACCGATCCTCGACCGCATGCGCGCCGATCTCGCCGGCGACCACACGATCAAGGCCCTCGCAAACGCGGCCGGAATGAGCGAGCGGACCTTCCTGCGCCGGTTCGAGGCCGCCACCGGCGAGACCCCAGCCCGCTGGCTGCTGGCCGAGCGGCTGAACCGGGCGCGGGACCTGCTGGAGACCTCGCCGGCCGGGATCGAGCAGGTCGCCGAAGCCGTGGGCCTGGGCGCACCGGCGCTGCGCCATCACTTCCGCCGCCAGTTCTCGACCACGCCCGGCGCGTACCGAGCGCGGTTCGCGCGGGTCTAGACCGCCTCCGCCGGCGTCAGGATTCGGTCGAGGTTCATCTCGATCCAGTCGGCCAGGCCCCGCACCTTCTCGGCGACCTCCAGGCCCAGGGGCGTGAGACTGTACTCCACGTGCGGCGGCACGACCTGATAGGCCACGCGGCGTACGAAGCCGTCGCCTTCCAGCTGCTGCAGCGTCTGGGCCAGCATCCGCTCGCTGACCCCGCCGATGCCTCGGCGCAGCGCGCTGAAGCGCAGCGTGCCGGTCTCCAGGGCGATCAGCACCAGCACGCCCCAGCGGCTGGTCACGTGCTGCAGCACCGCCCGCGACGGACAGTCGGGCGCCATCAGGTCGCCGCGCATCAGCTTCTCGGACAGGGGTGTGCGGTTTTCTTTCATACTTACATTCATGTGTGTACTTACGGAAAGTAAGCAAGACGCCCAGATCGCTTCCGTCATTCCACTGGGAGCACGATCATGACCATCGCCATCACCGGCGCCACCGGCCAGCTGGGCCGCCTCGTCGTCGAAAGCCTAAAGGCCCGCGCGCCGGCCGGCGAGATCCTCGCCCTGGTGCGCGATCCAGCCAAGGCCGCCAACCTGGGCGTCGCCGCCCGCCTCGCCGACTACGCCAAGCCCGAGACCCTGGGTCCGGCTCTGGCCGGCGTCGACACCCTGCTGCTGATCTCCGGCAATGAGGTCGGCCAGCGCCTGCCCCAGCACCGCGC
>JAEXJH010000542.1 GCA_023445955.1 Pseudomonadota bacterium | reverse complement strand
CGCGTCGACCGCGCCGAGGAAGGCGATGCGCTTGCGGCCGGCGGCGGCCAGGTGCGCCACGGCCAGCTTGCCGCCCTGGACGTTGTCGCTGCCCACCGCGCAATAGCGCTGGCCCGGCAGCTGGGCGCCCCAGACCACCATGGGCTTGTAGGTGTCGGAGACGGTGTTGAGCGCCTCGTGCTGGGTGCTCTGGCCGATCAGGACCAAGCCGTCGGCGCGGTGCGACTGGATGATGCGGTCCAGCCAGCCGGCCTCGGTGACGATCACCTTGTTCAGCAGCACCGAATAGCTGCGGCGGGTGATCTCGTCGGCGAGACGCCCGACCATTTCCAGGAAGAACGGATCCGAGATCAGCTGACCGGCCTCGTGGGCCAGGGGGATGATGACGCCGATGGTGTCGGTCTTACGCAGGCGCAGGGAGCGCGCTGACTGGTTGACGACATAGCCGTGGGTCTGGGCGATCTCGACGATCTGGTCGCGCAGCGTCTTGGGGATCAGCGGATTGCCCGCCAGGGCGCGCGACACCGTCGAGATCGACACGCCGGCCATCCGGGCGATGTCGGCCATCTTCAGCCGTCCGCGTTCGGGAACCTCGACGAGGTCGGAACTATCCATGACTAGACAATAGAGCCTTGCGGATGCGCGAAAAGCCTCGCTGGCGTCGCATTACGCGGGGTTGAGCCCACGCCGCGGCGCCATCGAGACCGTGTATGAACAAGCTAGACCATACGAGTAAACGCCCCCTGAGCGCTTATGGTTACGCTTGGAGAACGACGTTCGCTCGGAGTCAATGCCCTGGCGAACGATCAGCGGTTCATCACCTTGATGATGCGCTTGGACGAGGGCCGTCCGGCCAGACCCTGATCGGGCGAATAGGTGATGGTCAGCGAGCCGTCCTTCATGGTCGCCGCGGGCTTGCGGCCCTCGGCCAGCAGCACGCGGAACACCTTGGCGATGATCGAGCGGTCGCCCTTGCGGGCCATGCGCTCGAAGGCCTCGGCGACGACGGTGGCCGAATCGGCGGCCAGGACCGAGGTCTCGGGCCGCACGTCCTCGACGGTGGAGAATTCGATGTCGTGCTGCGCCGCGCGGCTGGCGCGGGCCGTGGCGATGCGCACCCGCTGGACGAAGACGCTGAACGACATGATCGCCGGCGGCTGGATCGACGAGGCCCGGCCCGACATGGCCGCGGCCGCGCCCATCGGAACGTCGTCGGTGAACAGGATCATCCCGCCCAGCTTGGTCACCCGCAGGACGGGCTCGCCAAGGTCGTTGCGATAGATGACGTCGCCGCGCGAGGCCGGCTGGGCCGACAGCACCCAGACCTCGGTGCTGTTGTCGAACTTCATCAGCGGCTGGGGAGCGGCCTGGTCGAAGATGAAGCCGCCGCCGCTTTCGGAAACGTAGCGGGCCACCGGCGGGGCCGCGACGCGACGCGCCTCGGCCTGGCCCTTGTGGCCGAGCAGAGCGTCCCGCAGCGTGTGCGGCAGCTGCTGGGCGTTCGCGGACGCCGTCATGACCATCAGAGCCGCGATCGTCAGGGACGCTCGGGCCCCGAAATCAGCCAACTCCGCCTTACAGAATTTCATGCGATCCGTACTGCCCGCCGACTGGGGCGAATCTTGGACGTGTTAACGTCCAAACCCCGAAGCCGGCGGCATGAGGCCCAACCGCAACAGTCGGCGTCAAGCCTTGGCTTCGGGGACAGTCCGTGAAAGGCCCTTAGGCCATGTATTGCCCGCCGTTCAGGCTGAGCGTGGCGCCGGTCACGAAGCCCGCGCGCTCGCCCGCCAGGAACGAAACCATGTCGGCGATCTCCTCGCCCTTGCCCAGGCGCCCGACGGGGATGCCAGCGATGATCTGGGCCAGGACGTTTTCCGGCACCGCCGCCACCATCTCAGTGTCGATATAGCCGGGGCAGATCACGTTGACGGTGACGCCCTTCTTGGCGTTCTCAAGCGCCAGGGCCTTGGTGAAGCCGATCAGGCCGGCCTTGGCCGCCGAATAGTTGGTCTGGCCCATCTGGCCCTTCTGGCCGTTGATCGAGCTGATGTTGACGATGCGGCCCCAGCCGCGGTCGCGCATGCCCTCGATGACCGGGCGGGTCATGTTGAAGGCGCTATCCATGTTGACCCGGATGACTTCCGACCACTGCTCGTAGGTCATCTTGTGCAGCATGCCGTCACGGGTGATGCCGGCGTTGTTGACCAGCACGTCGACCGGACCAAGCTCGGCCTCGACCTTCTTCACCGCCGCCTGGCAGTCCTCGAAGTGGCCGACATTGCCTTTGACGACCATCACGCCCAGTTCCTTGGCGCAGGCGGCGGCCGCTTCCTCGTTGCCGGAGTAGCCAGCCGCGACCTTCATGCCGTCGGCCACAAGTCGTTCGCAGATCGCCCGGCCAATGCCGCGCGTTCCGCCGGTCACGAAAGCCACTCTCGTCATCTGGTCTCTCTCCCGAACGCAGTTTTCTTATGGTTCACGTGATCCGCGCGCCCCAGCAAGGCTGAAAGCGCGCGGCCACGGCTAAGGTTGCGTGTCGGTCTGGTGTCAGACCGCCTCGACGCACATGGCGACGCCCATGCCGCCGCCGATGCAGAGAGTGGCCAGGCCCTTCTTGGCGCCCGAACGCTTCATCTCGTGCAGCAGGGTGGTGAGGATCCGCGCGCCCGAGGCGCCGATCGGGTGGCCGATGGCGATGGCGCCGCCGTTGACATTGACCTTGGCCGGGTCGAGGCCCAGCTCGCGGACCACGCACAGCGACTGGGCGGCGAAGGCTTCGTTGCTTTCCACCAGGTCGAGGTCGGCGACGGTCCAGCCGGCCTTTTCCAGCGCCTTCTTCGAGGCCGGGATCGGGCCGGTGCCCATGATCTCGGGCTCGACGCCGGCATTGGCCCACGAGGCGATGCGGGCCAGGGGCTTGAGACCGCGCTTCTCGGCTTCCTCGGCGGTCATCAGCACCAGGGCGGCGGCGCCGTCATTGAGGCCCGAGGCGTTGGCGGCGGTGACCGAGCCTTCCTTCTGGAACACCGGCTTGAGGCCCTGGACGCTTTCCAGGGTCGCGCCGTGGCGGATGAACTCGTCCTTGTCGACGACCGTGTCGCCCTTGCGGCCCTTGATGGTGACCGGGACGATCTCGTCGTCGAACTTGCCGGCCTTCTGGGCGGCCTCGGCCTTGTTCTGGCTGGCGACGGCGAAGGTGTCCTGGTCCTGGCGGGTGATCTGCCAGCGGCTGGCGATGTTCTCGGCCGTCTGGCCCATGTGGTAGCCGTGGAAGGCGTCCCACAGGCCGTCCTTGATCATGGTGTCGACGAACTGCAGGTCGCCCATCTTCTGGCCGCCGCGCAGGTTCTGGGCGTGCGGCGCCTGGCTCATGCTTTCCTGGCCGCCGGCCACGACGATCTTGGCGTCGCCGGCCGCGATCTGCTGGGCCGCCAGGGCCACGGCGCGCAGGCCCGAGCCGCACAGCTGGTTCAGGCTCCAGGCCGGGCTCTCGACCGGGATGCCGGCGTTGACCGAGGCCTGGCGGGCCGGACCCTGGCCGGCCGCGGCCTGCAGCACCTGACCCAGGATCACTTCATCCACGTCGGCGGCGGTGATGCCGGCGCGCTCGACGGCGGCCTGGATGGCGACCTTGCCCAGGTCCGAGGCGGGCAGGCTGGACAGCGCCCCGTTGAACGAACCGACCGGGGTGCGGGCGGCGGAGACGATGACGATGTCGCTCATGGATAGGCTCCCGTGACGTTCTGACGGGGCGCCTTCGCGGTTGCGGCGCCCGTTCTTTTGCGATGCAGCATCCAACATGCACATCGCGACCGCGTTCGTCACGGCCACATTTTCACGGCTTGGCGACAGCTCCAAGTCATCTGACCACTGGCGCCATGCCTTTGCATTAGCGATAGTGCGATGCGAAAAGCGGGCCGACCCGCTGGACTAGGGAATGAAATGTCCGAGAACCCGGAAAAAGGCGAAGCTGCCGCCGGCGCCGAAAAGTCGGCCGGCCAGCGCGTGATCATCAAGAAATACGCCAATCGCCGGCTCTACAACACGGCGTCCTCGTCCTACGTGACCCTCGAACACCTGTCGGACATGGTGAAGGAGGGCGTCGACTTCGTGGTCTATGACGCCAAGACCAA
>JAEXJH010000541.1 GCA_023445955.1 Pseudomonadota bacterium | reverse complement strand
ACGTCTACCAGACCGGTACGGCGCACGGGAAACGCGTTCAGGCCATGGGCGGCGCCAAGAACCACGGCATCGTCCTGCCCGACGCAGACATGGACCAGGTCGTGAAGGACCTGTCGGGCGCGGCCTTCGGCTCGGCCGGCGAGCGCTGCATGGCCCTGCCGGTGGTGGTGCCGGTCGGCAAGAACACCGCCGACGAGCTGCGCGAGCGCATGGTCGCCGAGATCGCGTCCTTGAAGGTCGGCGTCTCCACCGACCTCGACGCCCACTACGGCCCGGTCGTCTCCAGCCAGCACCGCGCCAAGATCGCCGACTACATCCGCATCGGCCAGGAAGAGGGCGCCGAGCTGGTGGTCGACGGCCGAGACTTCAGCCTGCAGGGTTATGAGAAAGGCTTCTTCATCGGCCCGTCGCTGTTCGACGGCGTCAAGAAGGGCATGAAGACCTACCAGGAGGAGATCTTCGGCCCGGTGCTGCAGATCGTCCGCGCCGAGAGCTTCGAGGAGGCCGTGGCCCTGCCATCCGAGCACCAGTACGGCAACGGCGTCGCCATCTTCACCCGCAACGGCCGCGCCGCCCGCGAGTTCGCCGCCAGCGTCAATGTCGGCATGGTCGGCATCAACGAGCCGATCCCGGTGCCCGTGGCCTATCACACCTTCGGCGGCTGGAAGCGCTCGGCCTTTGGCGACACCAATCAGCACGGCGTCGAGGGCGTGAAATTCTACACCAAGGTCAAGACGGTGACGGCCCGCTGGCCCGAGGGCGAGGTGGGTGACTCGAGCTTCGTCATCCCGACGATGAAATAGCCTTCAGGGGGCGGCAATGCGTGGTTTGGTTCGACGATCCTTCCTGTCCATCGCCGCCGCCGGGCTCCTGGCCTCGGCCGCGTTCGGCCAGACCAAGGCCGAGTGGGCCGCCATCGGCCAGTACGGCGACAAGGCCGCGCCGTTCACCGTCTTCGAGAAGGACGGCGCGCTGCACATCGACGGCGAGGGCTTCAAGTCGGCGCGGCTGACGCCTTCGGGCGGCGGTCGCTACGCCATCGCCGGCGGTGGGGAACTGGCGCTGGAGAAGGGCGCGGTGCGCCTGAACGGCAAGCCCCTGGCCTTCCACGACTTCGGGGCCGAGACGCGCGAGCGGATCCACAAGGCCGTCCGCGCCGATCCGGTGGCGCTGCGCCAGCGGGCGCTCGCCGCCACGCCGCCGGTCGAGAAGGACGAGCATCTGCCGTCCGACCTCGTCGACGTGACCACCATCGAGCCGGGCATCAAGCTCGACATCTGGTACGCCACGCCGGACAACTTCATGGGCATCCCGCTCTACGAGAAGCCGGCGGCCTACATGCAGCGGCCCGCCGCAGAAGCTCTCGGGCGGATCCACAAGGCGCTGGCGGCCAAGGGCTATGGCCTGCTGATCCACGACGCCTATCGGCCCTGGTACGTGACTTGGATGTTCTGGGAGGCTACGCCGCCCGAGGACCACGTCTTCGTCGCCGACCCGGCCCAAGGCTCGCGCCACAACCGCGGCTGCGCGGTGGACCTGACCCTGTACGACCTGAAGACCGGCAAGCCCGTCGAGATGCCCGGCCGCTACGACGAGTTCTCGACCCGCTCCTACGCCGACTTCGTAGGCGGCACGAGCGCCCAGCGGGCGCGGCGGCTGGTTCTGCGCCAGGCGATGGAGGCCGAGGGCTTCACCGTCTATCCGGAAGAGTGGTGGCACTTCGACTTCAACGACTATCGCCGCTATCCGATCGGGACGAAGACCTTCACCGAGCTGGCGGGGCGATGAGCCAGACCGTCCGCCTGGCGCACGACTATCCGCTGTCGGCCGCCGACCTGTTCGCGCGGATCGTGCGCTATGACGAGCTGACCGAGGCGATGCGCCATCTCGCGACCTATGAGGGCCTGCCGGACGGCGAAGCCCAGGTGGGGCAGGTGTTCACAGTGCGGGTCAAGCTGCGCGGCTGGCTGCCGACGCCGCCCTGGACCATCGAGGTGATCCGCCGCGATGACGCCGCCCACGTGTTGGCCAGCGTCGAGCACGGCGGTCCGGTCAAGCGCTGGGCTCACACGATCCAGATCGAGGATTGTCCTGAAGGCGGCTCGACGATGCGCGACACGATCGAGATCGATGCGGGCTGGCTCACCGGCTTCTATGTCGGCCAGGCGCGCAGCATGTACGAGGCCCGCTACGCGGCGCGGAGGACACTGCTGGGGCTCTAGGCGCTCAGGGTCTTGATCGTCGCCAGCGCATCCCGCGTCGCCGCGCCGAACTTGGTGTTGTCGAAAATACACCAGGTCTCGGGCTCCTTTGCCAACCTTTGGGCCAGCGCCGCCAGTACATCCGCCGGATAGGCGCTTTCGTAGATCACCGGTGAGCCGTGCCAGCGGCGATAGACGAGGCCGGGCCAACCGCCAGGTTCGGACGCCCCCCGAACCACAGCCGGATCGGCGGCGACCCTCGCGACCTGAAAGTCCGCCAGCATCTGCTCCGGCTCGGCCGCGAACCAGGTTGGATGCCGGGGCTCCAGCACGGTCGACGCATCGGTCGCTCCGCGCCAGGTTTTCAGGAACGTCTCGACCAGCCCCGGCTCGAACCGCAGGCTCGGCGGCAGCTGCACCAGCAGCGGCCCGCGCTTGCCGCCCAGGCCGTCGGTCTCGTCGAGAAACCGGGCCAGCAGCTCGTCCACCCCGACCAGCCGCCGCTCGTGGGTGATGGTCTGCGGGACCTTTACCGCGAACCGGAAATCCGCCGGCGTCGTGGCGGCCCAACGCTCATAGGTCTTGCGCTGATGTGGCCGGTAGAACGAGCTGTTGATCTCCACGCAGTCGAACCGCGCCGCATAGCGCTCCAGGCCCGTGCCCTCGACGGGGAAGTCCAGGTCGCGTGGAAAGCTCCAGCCAGCCGTGCCGATGCGGATGGTCATCACCGCTCAGCGCGCGAGGCTTCGTCCGGGTTTCAGGCCCGCGGTCGCCAGGCCAGCACGTCGGCGCTGTGGCCGACCCCAGCCTTGGCGCACATCGCCTTGACCGGACACGCCCCGCACTTGGGTCCCTCATGCGGGCACAGCATCTGGCCGAGGCCCCGCTTCATCAGCCAGTGCAGTTCGAAGAGGTCGTCGGCCGTCCAGGCGTCCGGCGTCAGGCTCATCAGCGTGTGATAGGTGTGGGTCGTATCCCCCGCGCCCACCAGCCCGATCCGTTTGGCGACGCGGTCGACATGGGTGTCGACGACCAGCGCGCGCATCGCCAGGTCGCTGAAGTTCAGCACGCAGGCGGCGACTTTCACGCCCACGCCGGGCAAGGCCTGCAGTTCCCAGCGCGCCTGGTCGACCTCGAGCGTCTTCAGGTGGTTCAGCGACAGCCAGCCGACCTTGGCTTCGATCATCTTCAGGGCGGTGGTCAGGTGGCGAGCCTTGTCGCCCGGGAAGGTGACGTCGTCGATCATCCGCGCCACGGCGGCCACCGGCGCGCGGGCCAGGTCCTCCCAGCACTTGAACTCGGCCCGCAGGCGCAGGAACGCCGCCCACGATACGGCGTCCTGGGTGCGGCCGCTTATCGACGACTTCACCAGCTGCGAGATGGGGTCCATCCGCGCCACCGGCCGCTGCGGGCCGAACTCGCAGAGCAGGGCGTCGCGAACGCTCTCCAGCGGCGATCGGGCCAGGCCTAGGGACAGCTGCATGGAATCTCGCCGCTCTGGAACATAATGGGAACATTATGCGCGAGCAGCGAGGTTTGTCCACAGGCCTGTGCGGCGTCAGTGCGCCGACGCCCGCCTGCCGCGCGCTAGCGCCGGTAGCGACCCCAGAGCGTCGTCACGCGGCGGCGCAGGCGTTGCAGCGCCACGCGCACCGGCGTCGGGGCCTTGGCCGGGGCGGGGCGTTCCTCCTCGGGCAGGGTCACGCCGGCGAAGCGAGCGATCAGGTCCCGCAGCTGTGGCTCCTGGACGGCGAGGGCGGCCTCGACCGGGGTCATCCATTCCAGGGTGCGCTGGCCCTTCTCGGGCCACGCCTCGCGGCAGCCGGTGACGTGCAGAGGATAGACGTCGACCTTGACCAGCCGCGCCGCACCGCTCTTGAGCCGCTTCAGATATTCGTACTCGCCGATCGCGGTGTCGGAGATTACCCCGTCCAGCCCGGCTTCCTCATAGGCTTCCTGGGCCGCAGCGGCGGAGTCGGTCTTGCCCTTCATCGACCAGCCCTTGGGGATCACCCAGCGGCGGGTCTCGCGCGACGACACCAGCAGGATGCGCAGAGCTTCGCCCTCGCCCCGCCAGGGCAAGGCCGCGACCTGGCTACGCTTGCCGCCCGACTTGCGGCCTTCCGGTTTTCCCCCAGCGACGGTCACTTCATCCAGAACCCAAGGTAGTAAAACAGGGCCGCGCTCAGCGCCGCGGCCGGCAGCGTGACGATCCAGGCGATGACGATGTCCTTGGCCACGCCCCAGCGGACGGCCGAGACTCGGCGCGAGGCTCCGACGCCAACAATAGCGCCCGTGATCGTGTGGGTTGTCGAGACCGGAACACCGATATGGGTCGCCAAAAACAGCGTGATCGCGCCGCCGGTCTCGGCGCAGAAGCCCTGCATGGGGGTCAGGCGGGTGATCTTGCTGCCCATGGTATGGACGATGCGCCAGCCGCCGAAGAGGGTGCCCAGGCCCATCGCGGTCTGGCAGGCCAGCACCACCCAGAACGGGATGTGACCCGGCTGATGCGTGGCGCCGTGGGCGAACAGCAGGGCGGCGATGATGCCCATGGTCTTCTGCGCGTCATTGCCGCCGTGACCCAGGCTGTAGAGCGCCGCCGAGACGAACTGCAGCTTGCGAAACACCCGGTCGGCGAAGAACGGCGAGCTCTTCACGAAGGTCCACGAGACGATCAGCACCAGCACGAGGGCCAGCAGGAAGCCCATGGTCGGCGAGACGATGATGCCGGCGGCGGTCTTGCCCAGGCCGGCCCACTGGATGGCGCCGATGCCGCCGACCTTGGCGATCGACGCGCCGACCAGGCCGCCGATCAGGGCGTGCGAGCTGGACGAGGGGATACCCGCCCACCAGGTCAGCAGGTTCCAGCTGATCGCGCCGCCCAGGGCGCCGAAGATCAGGCGGTCGCTAATGATATGCGGGTCGACGATGCCCGAGCCGACCATCTTGGCCACGCTGGTGCCGAAGAACAGGAAGGCGATGAAGTTGAAGAACGCCGCCCAGATCACCGCCCAGCGGGCGGACAGCACGCGTGTCGAGACGATCGTGGCGATCGAGTTCGCCGCGTCGTGCAGGCCGTTCAGGAAGTCGAACGCCAGGGCGACGACCACCAGGAAGACCAGGATCAGAAGCGTTGGGTCCAAGGGGCTCAGACCTGCTCGACGACGATGCCGCTGATGCGGTTGGCGACGTCCTCGAAGCGGTCCATGACCTTCTCGAGATGGCTGTAGATGTCGATGCCGACGATGAAGGCCATCGGATCGCCGGTGCGGTGGGCCAGGAACAGGTCCTTGCGGCCCTGGTCATACATCTGGTCGGACTGCTCCTCGATCTCGGCGATGCGCATGGCGATCTCGCTGAGCTTCTGGGCGTTGAGGCGCATCTTCGGCAGCAGGCCGACGGCTTCTTCCGTCAGCTTGGCGGCTTCGACGATGATCCGGGCCATCTCGCGCATCTGCGGCTCGAAGGTCTTGACCTCGAACAGGCTGACGACCTTGGCGGTCTTGCGCATCTGGTCGATGGCGTCGTCCAGCGAGGTGGTCAGGTCCTGGATGTCGCTGCGGTCGAACGGGGTGATGAAGCTGCGGCGCACGGCGATCATCACCTGGCGGGTGACCTCGTCGGCCTCTTCCTCGTGCTGGTAGACGCGGGCGCTGGCCGCCTCGACGGCGTCGCCGCCGGCGGTCATGTCGTGCAGCGCCGAAGCGCCGGCGACCAGGGTCCGCGCATGGGCGGAGAACAGGTCGAAGAAGGCGTCTTCCTTCGGCATGACGGCCTTGAACAAGCCCAGCATTGCGTCGTCTTTCCTCGTGGGCGATTCCATTCATCCGTAAACGGATCGCTTCGCGGCGCACCGGAACCACGGAAGCTCGGGGGCGTCAAACTCTATCTGTGAAAGTTATGTGACAACTCTCGCTCAAGCGGCGCCGCTCAGGCAGGATCGGCGCGATCCCACGGGTATGGAGCCGCGTCATGGCCTTCGCGCTGAGCGTCAATGGAGAGAGCCGGACGGCCGATGTCGACGGCGACACCCCGCTGCTGTGGGTGCTGCGCGACACGCTGGGCTTGGTCGGCGCCAAGTTCGGCTGTGGGGCGGCGCTGTGCGGGGCCTGCACGGTGCACCTGAACGGCGTTCCGGTCCGCGCCTGCGT
>JAEXJH010000540.1 GCA_023445955.1 Pseudomonadota bacterium | reverse complement strand
ACCATCGGCAGGGCCGACGGCCTTTTGTTCCACCTCACGGGCGACAAGGGCCTGAAGGCGGACGTGGCGGCCGGGGAGGCGACGCCGAACTTCGCCGACAAGGTCAAGCTCAAGACCGATCCCGTCCACGGCGCCTATATCGAGGCCTCCAGCGAGCAGGTGCTGAGCTGGATGGCCCCGGGCAACATCTACGCCCAGCGCGGCACGCTCAGCTTCTACTGGCGGGCCCGCGATCCGGTCGGGACCACGCCGTTCCCGCTGTTCCGCGTCGGCTACGCCGACCACACCAGCTGGGACATGACCTGGCTGCGCATCGACTGGAACGGCAAGGGCTTCGACGCCTTCGTCACGGACGACAACCTGTCGCGCGTGCGGGTCTCGACGACCCAGGCCGCGCCAAAGCCCGACCAGTGGGTGCTGGTCACCTTCAGCTGGGACGAGGCCAAGGGCGTCGCGCTCTATATCGACGGCAAGCCGGTGGCCTCGAAGGCCCAGGTCGCCGCGCTGGACGCCGGCCTCGACCAGTTCGGCCCGCACAGCCGAGTGGTTTCGCCGCACCAGGTGCAGAGCGCGTATCAGTTCATCCGCGGCGGCGATGTCGACGACATCCGCATCTACGACCGCGCCCTGAACGACGCCGACGTCGCCGGTCTGGCCGCTGGCAAGGAGCCGGCCAGCGCCGCGCCCGCGCCGGACATGAAGGCCTGGCTCTACCGCTATGGCTGGAACCGCCCGACCGATCCGCCGCCGTACCTGGCCGACGCCGCGACCCGCATCCGCAAGGTCGAGTTCACCGACCAGTTCGACCTGAAGGAACGCATGAGCCTGGGCTCGGACGGCATCGCTGAGACCACTTGGCCGGGCGTCTACAACCGCTCCAAGCTGCCGGGCCGCCACGACTATTTCGAGCTGCCCGACTGGAACGTCTATACCGAGGGCGGCAAGGCCATCACCTTCACCCTGCCGAACGAGCCATGGAACCGCCTGGAGTTCCAGGGCGCGGCCTATGGCGCGCTGACCGGCCCCGACAAGCTGGTGATCAAGCGCGCGCAAGGCGAGCTGCGCACCCTGAACCAGTTCACCGCTCGCACCGGCGGCCAGCTGAAGTTCGAGAACGTGGTCCAGGAGACCCCGATCCAGGAACTGGGCGCGTACTTCGTGGTCGGCGGCCCCGAGCCGGACGAGACGACTCTAAGCTACAAGGTCAAGCTGGACGCCGACGTTGGCGTCTATCCGTCGCTGGACGAACTGACCGCCTTCGTGAAGGGCCGCTTCGCCGCCGGCGAGCGGACCATGGTCGCGGCCCTGCCGGCCAAGGCCCCGGCCTCGCCGCGCAAGGTTGAGGCTGGCCCGAGCCTGCCGATCGCCCACATCCTGATCCCGGCCGACTTCCGCCAGACCCGCGCCGCCGGTCCGGTCAGCAAGTTCCAGTACGGCTGGCAGGGCATGGACGCCGGCCTCGACGGCGTCGCCATCGATATCCCGGCCCTGAAGGTCGCGCCGCTGGCGAGCGGCCTCTTCCCGCTGAACATCAAGGTCAAGGACCCGCTGTGGCCGGGTCGCGACCTGCTGGACATCAATGTCTCGGTCAAGCCGGGGGAGGCGCGGACCGTGTTCCTCGACACCCGTGACCGCATGATCATGCCGGGCAAGAGCCTGCTGATCACCATCGCCGGGGCAGGAGCCGACTTCGACGCCCGCCAGCTGGACGGCATGAACGTCCGCCTGAAGTTCAAGCCCGCCGAGGACGCCAAGGCCGAGCACGTGGCTGACCGCCTGGCCCAGGCGCGCGACAACCTGGCCTTCCTGGTCGAAGAGCACGACGTCTCCAAGCGCCTGGCCCGCTATGCGCGCCTGGACCTGGAGCTGTCGGACCTGCTGCGGATCGACCCTAAGAACCAGCATGGTCGCGAGATGTGGGCCGAGCTCAATCCCGAGCAACCCGGCGTGCCGGTCACAGTCCCGGCGACGCCGGCCGGCGTCCCGGCCTGGGCCTTCCTGCAGACGGAAGACCTCAAGCGGGTCCGTAAGTTCATCGAATGGTGGATCGACAACCGCCAGGTCGCTTACGGCGACTTCGGCGGCGGGATCTCGGACGATGACGACCTGACCCAGCAGTGGCCGCCCCTGGCCCTGATGGGCGACATCCCCGACAAGGTCACCGCCTCGCTGAACGCCCTGGTCGACGCGGCCTACAAGAACGACATGCTCCCGAACGGCCTGGGCAAGATCAAGACCGACGAGCTGCACTCGTACGAGGAGGCGATCAACGCCAAGTCCGAGGCCATGTACACCGGCTATGGCGATCCCAAGGTCGTCGAGCGGCTGATGGAGACGGCGCGGGCCTATCCGACCGTCATGCAGAAGGCCGAGGACGGCCACACCCACGTAATCAGCCGGTTCTTCTCGGCCACCGACGTGTCGCGCGACGGACCCTGGGGCTGGTCGCATCCGTACTCGTACCTGATCCTGCACCCTGGCATCGTCCTGGCCGACTTCAACGACGACCCGACCATCAAGAAGCTGGTCGTCGACCTGGCCGACGGCCACATGGCCCACGGCAAGCAGCGCCCCGACGGCTCCTGGGCCTATCCGGAGGACATCCACGCGGCGACCGGCGAGAGCCGCGGCGAACTGGCGGCCGGCGCGCGGGGCAATGTCTCGACCGCCCAGCTGTTCTGGGCCGCGTGGCGCTGGACCGGCGACGAGAAGTACCTGCGCCCGCTGAAGGGCGAGATGGTCAAGGGCAAGCTGGCCGACCTCGATGAGCTGAACGCCGACGTCGTCGACAAGCTGGGCATGCGCGACAGCTGGGGCGCCAAGCTGAAGGCCGACGCAGACGCTGGCGCGGACGACGCCTACACGCTGTACCAGGCCTGGAAGACCAGCGGGGATGCCAAGTACCTGGAGAAGGTCTTCCACGACGAGGTCGTCACCGCCGAGCAGCGCATGTGGATGATGACCGACGCCCACTGGTGGTCGGACCGCGTGGAGCTCTTCAGCGACACCCTGCAGCGCACCCGCCTGGGCGGCATGGCCCTGCGCCGCAATCAGCTGGTCCCCGGCCACCTGGTCAGCTGGCGCTTCGACACGCCGACGGCGGCCGAGGATGTCGGCATCCTGGTCACCGGCACGGGCGAGAAGAGCTTCAAGGTCACGGGCTTCAACCTGACCGACAAGCCGCTGCACGCGGTGATGACCGGCTGGGACGTCTCGGCTGGCCAGTGGAAGGTGGTCCGGACGGTGGATGGCGCCGCCGATCCCGCCGCCGAGGTCGCCTTCGAGCGCACCGCCGGCCTCGACGTGACCTTCGTTCCTGGCAAGACCACGACCTGGGAATTCACGCTCACGACCCCCGCCGCGCCGCCGGCCAAGCGCTTCGACCTGGGCATTGGTGTCGATGACATCAAGGCCCGCAAGGGCGGCGGCATCGACGTCACGGTCCACAGCCTGGGCGCCCAGCCCGCGCCGGCCAGCGTCGTGATCCTGGAGGACGGGCAGGGCAAGGAGCTGGCCCGCGCCGCCGTCCCGGGCCTGGCCGCGCCACTGGACTTGAAGCCCAAGACCGCCAAGGTCGCGCTGAAGGGCGAGTGGAAGGCCGGCTACCGCGTCCGCATCAAGGTCGAAGGGGCCGAGATCACCCAGCTCAACAACCTCGTCGTCGCCAAGCCCTGACCGCCATGGCCGAAACCGTCACAGTCTCTCGCGAGACCTTCCAGAGCTTGCGCGCACGGCTTCCCGCCGTGACGCGCGAGCGCATCTTCGACTGCTATGCGATCAGCGAGACCACCTGGAACAAGCTGCGCGACGCCAAGCCGATCAAGCGAGTCACGCTCGACCGCATCCTGGCGCGCTATGCGCTTCTGGAGCGCCGCGAAGCCGCATAGAGCTCATGCCGAACCAGCATAACGGCGTTCCAACACGGCATTGGCCCCGCTGGACATCCCAATCCTAGTCTCCCTGTGAGGCGTCAAAGGCGCCCGACAACAAGAAAATTCGGGAGCCCGACAGGGGAGGGATTATGCGTACCAAGGAACGCCAGCTTTGGCTGGCCAGCGTCTCGGCTGTGGCCGTCGCTTTGGCCTTCGCGGGGGCCGCGTCGGCCCAGCAGTCCGCGCCGGCGGAAGACAACTCGGTCACCGAGGTGATCGTCACCGGCTTCCGCTCCAGCCTGGACAAGGCCCTGAACCTCAAGCGCTCGGAAGCCGGCGCGGTCGACTCCATCCTCGCCGAGGACATCGGCAAGTTCCCGGACCTGAACCTCTCGGAATCCATCCAGCGCATCCCCGGGGTCGCCCTGGCGCGTGACGGCGGCGAAGGCCGTCAGATCTCGGTGCGGGGTCTTGGTCCCCAGTTCACCCGCGTGCGCATCAACGGCATGGAGGCCCTGACGACCGCCGGCGGGGCCGACGCCTCGGGCGGCACCAACCGCGGCCGCTCGTTCGACTTCAACGTCTTCGCCTCGGACCTCTTCAACGCGATCACCGTGCGCAAGACCGCCTCGGCCGACACCGAGGAAGGCTCGCTGGGCGCGACCGTCGACCTGCGCACGGCGCGGCCCTTCGACTACAAGGGCTTCACGATGGTGGGCTCGGCGCAGCTTGGCTACAACGACCTGGCCAAGTCGAAGAACCCGCGCGGCGCGTTCATGATCAGCAACACCTGGGGCGACGGCAAGTTCGGCGCCCTGCTGTCAGTGGCCTATTCGCAGCGCAAGCTGCTGGACGAAGGCTCCTCGACGGTGCGCTGGGCGACCGGCAACGCCTTCTCGCCGGGCTTCAACGCCCTGCCGAATGGCGCGGGCCTGCCGACCACCGTGAACCCGGCCGAGGCCGCCAACAACGCCGCCTTCCACCCGCGCTTCCCGCGCTTCGACATCTACAAGGACGACCAGAAGCGCCTGGGCGGCACGCTGTCGCTGCAATACGCGCCGACGGACAAGACCGAGATCAGCCTCGACATGCTGTATGCCGACTTCAAGGGCACGCGCGAGGAGCAGTACCTGGAGGCCCCATCCTTCAGCGTCGGCGGCGCCTGTACGGCCGCCAATGTCAGCAACGCGTGCGGCATCGCCCAGACCCAGGTGGTCTCGGCGACCATCGACAGCGCGACCAACACCATGACCAAGGGCGTGTTCAATAATGTCGACCTGCGGGTCGAGGACCGCTTCGACAAGCTGGACACCAAGTTCACGCAATACGGCCTGTCGGGTAAGCACCACTTCACCGACGACCTCGTGGTCGAGGGCCTGATCGGCCACTCCAAGTCGGATCACCAGAACCCGATCCAGACCACCGTCCAGTTCGATCAGTTCAACATCCAGGGCTATTCGTACGACTACACGCAGGGCCGCCTGCCGGTAATCGGCTATGGCAACGCCAAGCTGACCGACCCGAGCGCCTGGGCGCTGACCCAGATCCGCATCCGCCCGCAGTCGGCCGTGAACACCTATGACGTCGCCTCGCTGGACGGCTCCTGGGACAACCTCGGCATCTTCAAGCTGTCGGCCGGCGCGTCGTTCAAGAAGTATGACTTCGAGACCACCGAGTATCGTCGTTCGAACGGCACCAGCACCAATATCGAGCCGACCGTGCCGGCCGCCCTGGTGGCGATCGACAAGTCGACCTACGGCCAGGTGGTCAATTTCGCCGGCTTCAACAGCCTGATCCCCGACACGCTGAAGGCCGCCAACGTCCTGGGTCTTTACGACCAGACCGCCAACGGCGGCACGTTCAAGCTGGGCAAGGAGCCAGCTCTGGGGAACAATCGCAGCGTCCAGGAAAAGGACAGCGGCGGCTATGTCCAGGCCGACTGGCGCACCCAGATCGGCGACTGGCCGTTCCGCGGCAATGTCGGCGTCCGCTATGTGAAGACCGAGCAGGCCTCGAACGGCTACACCTATGTCTCAGGCGCGCCGCTGGCGATCTCGGCTTCGCGCAAGTACAGCGACACCCTGCCGTCTCTGAACATGGTGCTGGAACCGCGCGACAACTTCCTGATCCGCTTTGGCGCGGCCAAGGTGATGTCGCGTCCGGACCTGGGGTCGCTGACGCCGGGCGCCACGGTCAGCGTCTCGGGCGCCGGCCGCTCGGTCAGCGCCGGCAACCCCAACCTCGATCCGTTCCGCGCCAAGGCCTACGACCTGTCGTTCGAGTGGTACTTCGCCAAGTCGGCCCTGCTGTCGCTGGCCCTCTTCAAGAAGGACATCAACAGCCTCGTCCAGACGCTGCAGACCAACACGACCTTCACCGGCAACCCATTCGGCCTGCCCGACAGCGTGGCCATCGCCGCCTGCGGCACGACCAACGGCTGCAGCCCCTCGGCGCAATGGCAGTTCAGCACGCCGGTCAACACCCCCGGGGGCACGCTAAAGGGCTTCGAGATCAACTATCAGCAGCCCTTCAGCTTCCTGCCGGGCGCGCTGAAGCACACCGGCGTGCTGCTGAACTACACGGGTGTGAAGTCGCAGATCCAGTATCTGAACGGGGCCGGCGCGGTCATCGCCACCGGCGACCTGACGGGCCTGTCGCGCAGCTCCTACAACGCCACCCTCTATTACGAGGACAACAAGTGGAGCGCCCGCGCCTCGGCGGCCTACCGCGACAACTACCTGACCCGCATCCCGGGTTCGGAAGCTGGCACCAACGCCGACGGCACCAAGGCGACGCTGAACGTCGACGCCTCGATCCAGTACACGCTGAACGACCACTTCAAGCTGTCGCTGGAAGGCGTGAACCTGACCGACGAGTACCAGGACCAGTTCAACGACAGCGTCGCCGACCGGTCCTCGTTCTACCACCACACCGGACGCGAGTTCATCCTGGGCCTGAGGTACACCTTCTAGCCTGGGCATGAAGCGGTCTTAGCTTGTCCTCCCTTGCTAGGATCGCGGCCAGGCGCGCGGACGCCAACAC
>JAEXJH010000539.1 GCA_023445955.1 Pseudomonadota bacterium | reverse complement strand
CGCCAGGCCATCCTTCAGCGCCTGGAGCTTGCTCTCGTCCTCGATCACCGCGACCTGCGGCGTCCAGCGGCGAGCCTGCTCGATCAGGCGCTCGACATTACGGCCGGCGGTCAGGGCCAGGATCTCGACCGGCGCGCCGGACGCTTCGAACAGGCTCAAGGTCGACAGGCCGATCGATCCGGTCGAGCCCAGCACCACCACCTTGCGGGGCAAGGTCAATGGGACCATCCGACATGGTCGACCAGCCGGACGGCGGCGATGACGATCGCCGCGAACATCAGGCCGTCGACACGGTCCAGCAGGCCGCCATGGCCCGGGATGATGTCGCCGCTGTCCTTTACGCCGAAGCGGCGCTTCAGGATCGATTCCCACAGATCGCCGGCCATCGTGGCCAGGCCGCCCAGGAAGCCGATCAGGGCCGCGGCCGGCCACACCAGGCGCAGGTGCGCGAAGTGGGCTACCAGGACCGCGCCGATCGTCGCCGCCACCAGGCCGCCGATGAAGCCGGACCAGGTCTTGTTGGGCGAGATCTGGGGCCACAGCTTGGGCCCCTTCAGCAGGCTGCCGGTCACATAGGCGAAGATGTCCGCGAACCAGGTCACGACGAACAGCAAAAGAGTCCAGTACAGCCCGTCGGTCGGCAGCGAGCGGATCCAGACCAGGGCGATGACCGCCGGAGCGATATAGACCACGCCATAGGCCGCATCGGCCCGACGCTCGACCGCGCCGCGCGCGATCAGGCCGGCCAGGAAGGCGCCGACCAGCACGACCGACCAGGCGATGAAAAACTGATGCAGATAGGCGGCCGCGACGGCGATCGCGCAGAACAGGCCGACCACGGCGCCGACGGCGTTGGGCGACTTGGGCGCGCTAATCTTGCCCCACTCGCGGGCCAGCAGCGCCGTGCAGACCAGGGCCAAGGCCAGGAACCAGACGTTCCCCAGCCAGACGGCGGCCACGACCGTGGGCACGAGCACGGTGGCCGAAACCACGCGCGTCCGAAGATTACCCCAGTTGAAACGCTTAGCCGGCGACGGCGACGTCATCGGCAGCGACCCCTCCATAGCGTCGGTCACGACGGCGATACTCGGCGATGGCCGCCGCCAGGGCTTCGGGGCCGTAATCGGGCCACAGCACGTCCTGGAAGACGAGCTCGGCGTAGGCGCATTCCCAGAGCAGGAAGTTCGAGATCCGGCGCTCGCCGCTGGTGCGCACGATCAGGTCCGGAGCCGGGGCCGAAGCCGTCGACAGGAAACGTTCGAAGGTCTGTTCGGTCAGCTCCGAGGCCTTTGCCTCGCCGCGCTCGACCTTTTCGGCGAAAGCGCGCGCCGCATCGGCGATGTCGGCCTGGCCGCCATAGTTGAACGCGACCTGCAGGGTGAACTGCGTATTGCCCTCGGTGCGCTTCTCGGCCCGATCGATGACCTCGGCGATGTCGGCCGAAAGGCCGGTGCGGCGACCGATGATGCGCACGCGCACACCCGCCTTGGCCAGTCGCTCGAGGTCTGATTCGACATAGGCCTTGAGCAGGCTCATCAGCTCGGAGACCTCGTGCGCCGGGCGACGCCAGTTCTCGGTCGAGAAGCCGAAAACCGTCAGAACGCCGACGTTCTGGGCCTGGGCGCCTTCCACCGTGCGCTTCAGCGCATTGACCCCGGCGCGATGGCCAAGGACGCGCGGCATCCCCCGCTGCTTTGCCCAGCGGCCGTTGCCATCCATGATAATGGCCACGTGCAGACGTTGGTCGGTCGCCTCGCCCCCGGCGCGCCCCGACACGTTCTGCGGACCGGTGGTCGCCGGCATTCGCTTCAACCTTCCCTCGTCGCCTCCCCCGATACCCACTGGGAAGGCGATTAGACCTGCATGATCTCTTGTTCTTTGATTTTCAAGGCCTCGTCGACCCGCTTGATGGCCTCGTCCGTGATCTTCTGGACCTCGGTTTCCATCTTCTTGCGCTCGTCCTCGGCGATCGCGCCGTCCTTCTCGGCCTTCTTCAGGTCGTCGTTGGCGTCGCGACGGACGTTACGGACGGCGATCTTCTGCTGCTCGGCGTACTTGCCGGCGATCTTGGAGAGATCCTTGCGGCGCTCCTCGGTCAGCGGCGGGATCGGAATGCGCAGATTCTGACCTTCGACGACCGGGTTCAGGCCCAGGCCCGAGGCGCGGATGGCCTTCTCGACCGAGACCACGACGCCGCGGTCCCAGACGCTGACATTGATCTGGCGCGGCTCGGGCACGCTGACCGAAGCCACGGCGTTGAGCGGCGTGGTCGAGCCATAGGCCTCGACCATCACCTGGTCCAGCAGGCTGGCCGACGCCCGGCCGGTGCGCAGGCTGGCGAACTCGTCCTTCAGGGCGGCGATGGTCTTGTCCATGCGGTCGCGGTAGCGTTGCAGAACGGGTTTCTCGGCGGCGGCCATGGCGGGCTCTCCTCGCTGTTCTCTATCTTCAGGCGGCGCGGTCGGCGGCGACCACGGTGTGGGTCCCCTCGCCTCGCAGGACGGTCAGCAGGTTGCCGCGTCCCTTGATCGAGAAGACCACGATCGGAATATTGCTGTCGCGCATCAGCGCCACGGCCGAAGCGTCCATGACCCGCAGGTCCTTGGCCAGCACGTCCATGTAGCTCAGGCGGTCGTAGCGCTCGGCCTTCGGATCCTTCTTGGGATCGGCCGTATAGACGCCGTCGACGCTGGTGCCCTTGAAGAGGGCGTCGCACTCCATCTCGGCCGCGCGCAGCGCTGCGGCGGTGTCGGTGGTGAAGTACGGGTTGCCGGTGCCGGCGGCGAAGATCACGACGCGGCCCTTTTCCAGGTGACGCTGGGCGCGGCGGCGGATGTAGGGCTCGCAGACCGTGGCCATCGGGATGGCCGACTGGACGCGCGTCTGGACGCCGATGCGCTCCAGGGCGTCCTGCATGGCCAGGGCGTTCATCACGGTGGCCAGCATGCCCATGTAGTCGGCGCTGGAGCGTTCCATGCCCTTGGCCGCGCCGGCCATGCCGCGGAAGATGTTGCCGCCGCCGATCACCAGGCACAGCTCGACGCCCGACTTGACGATCTCGGCCACGTCCTCGGCCACCGATTGCACGGTGTTGGTGTCGATGCCGTAGGGCGTGTCGCCCATCAGGACCTCGCCCGACACTTTCAGCAGGATACGGCGGTATTTGAAGGGTGCGCTGGTATCGGACATGGGACCGCTATTCCTGAGTCGTCGGCACGCACATTAAGTGCGTTCTACAGAATTGGGATGTGTTTTTGCAACCATACTCACCCCTTAGCACGAGGGCCGGACAGCAGGCGCAAAAAGGGCGCGGCGCGCGTCTAGACGCGCCGCGCCCTAATTGTCTGCCGAGACCGGAAGGCCTCAGCGGTCAAGCCTTAGGCCTGGCCGGTCATCGAAGCGACTTCGGCGGCGAAGTCGTCTTGCTTCTTTTCCACGCCTTCGCCCAGGGCCAGACGCGTGAAGCCCTTCACGGTGATGGGGGCGCCCAGCGTCTTGGCGGTCTCGGCGACCAGCTGCTCGACGGTCTGGTCCGGGTTCATGACGAAGGCTTGCTTCAGCAGCACGACTTCTTCCAGGAACTTGCGGATGCGGCCTTCGATCATCTTTTCGACGACGGCGGCCGGCTTGCCAGATTCCAGAGCCTGCTCGGTGAACACGGCCTTTTCACGCTCGATGGCGGCCGGGTCCAGATCGTCCGGCGACAGCGACAGCGGGGCGGTCGCGGCGACGTGCATAGCGATCTTGCGGCCCAGGTCGCGCAGGGCGGCCTTGTCGCCGGTCGACTCGACGGCCACCAGCACGCCGATACGGCCGAGGTCCGGCGCAGTGGCGTTGTGGATGTACGAGGCGACGACGCCGTTCTCGACGGTCCACTTGGCGGCGCGACGCACCATCATGTTCTCGCCGATCGTGGCGATCAGGTTCGTCAGGTGGTCTTGGACGGTCTCGCCGCCGGCCAGATTGGCGGCGGTGATGGCGTCGACCGAACCGTCGGTGCTCAGAGCCGCGCCGGCGATCTGACGGGCGGCGCCCTGGAACAGGTCGTTGCGCGACACGAAGTCGGTTTCGGCGTTCACTTCTACGGCCGTGGCGGTTTCGCCAGCGCCTTGCTCGGCGGTGGCGACGGCCACCAGGCCTTCGGCGGCGGCGCGGTCAGCCTTCTTGGCGGCCTTCGAGAGGCCCTTGGCGCGCAGCCAGTCGATGGACGCTTCGATGTCGCCGTTGTTTTCCGACAGCGCCTTCTTGCAGTCCATCATGCCGACGCCGGACTTTTCGCGCAGTTCTTTGACCAGCGCAGCCGTGATC
>JAEXJH010000538.1 GCA_023445955.1 Pseudomonadota bacterium | reverse complement strand
ACCTCCCCCAACGGGGGAGGAGAGATTATCCGCCCGCCTTCGCGATCACGGCCTCGAACCCCGCCGCGCAGTACGAGAACAGACGCTGGCGCACCGCCTCCAGGTCGGACGAGTGGCACTCGCCTTCCGACAGGTTGTCGATCCGTCCGGTCTCGGACAGCGACAGCATCATCGATCCGGTCAGGAACTGGTAGCACCAGTAGAGGTCACGGTACTCGGCTTGAGGACGGACGGTCTTCAGGGTCTCGACCAGCTGGTGGACCACGGGATCGAAGAACCGCGCCATGGTCTCGCCGCCCCAGGCAGGCGTGTTGTTCACCTGGGCGACCAGGGCGAAATAGCTCTTCCAGCCCGGCCCGCCCTCCTGGGAGATCCGAAGCAGCGGGTCGATGAAGGCCTCGATCACCCCCTCGACGGTCATGGTCGCCCCGTCTTGGTTTTGGGGCTCGTGGGCGGCGACATAGGCGTTCATCGAGGCCTCGCGGGCCTGGTTCAGGATCTCGGCCCGGCGCTGGAAGGCCGCGTCGAACAGCTCGCGCTTGGCCCCGAAGTAATAGTGGATCAGCGCCGTATCGACGCCGGCCTCGGCCGCCACCTGGCGCGTCGTCACCCCATGGAAGCCGTGACGGGCGAACAGCCCCTCGGCGGCGTCGAGGATGGTTTCCTTCAGGTCCAGGCCCTTGGCCTTGGACGGACGGCCCCGGCCGACGGCGCGGGGCTTGGCTGCGGTCATGGAAGTTAAGGGTCCCGCCGTGGTTGCGCTCCGTCCTCGGATAGGCGCAACCCGGCGGGCCTGGCAAGGGATCGTCGTTACACGAAGACGCCGTGGAAGGTCACCGGCAGGGCCACGGGGGCTCGCCAGGAGACCACGGGGCCTTGCTGCACAAGGCGCGCGTCGAACACGTGCAGCTCGGTGGCCTTGGCGTCGAGATTCAGCGTCGTGCCCACCAGCCAGCCGTCCAGCTCGGCCGAAGACCCGGGGCGCGGCACGAACACCATCTCCTCGACCAGGTGACGCGGACCGAAATTGAACACCTGGTCGCTGTCGGTCTTCCAGTCGCGCACGGCCACGCCCTGGAACAGCGGACGGTCGGGGCGCTCATTGGTGACGTGGACGGAATAGCGACGGGCCAGGCCCGCGAAGCGGGGATCCGAACGCGGGAACTCGGCGCTGACCGTGTCCTTGGCCAGCTCGCCCTTGCCGTCGGCGCGCAGGGTGATCAGCGCCCGGCGCGGCGGCGCGGCGCGGATCGCCTTGCCCTGCAGCAGCGCCCCGGCGTTGGCGGCCGTGCCGAACGGGTTCTCGTCCAGGCAGGCGTCGAAGCGGATGGTCCCGTCGCTGTCCGCCCAGGCGTCGCCCAGGTGGAAGAAGAAGAACGGCGGCAGCTCGAACACCCGGCGCTTCGTCAGGTCGTCCTTGTCCAGCACCAGCACCTGGGTCCCCAACTCCGGCTTCCAGGCCATGGAGGCGGTCACCGGCATGGCGAACCGCTCCTGCACCCAGGGCTGCAGCACCAGGATCAGGTGGCGCGCCGTGGCGGTGAAGTCGTGCATGTAGCTGGCGCGCGGCAGGGTGATCATCTCCGCCTTCTGCAGCGCGCCATCGGGGGCCAGCTTCCAGACCACCGCGTGCTGGCCGCCCAGGCCGATGTTCCAGACCGTCCCATCGGGCTGGACGCGGGGGTGGGCCGAGAACGGCATGCCCTTCATGTCCGGCCGCAGGGTCTTCACGCCCTTGGTCTCCAGGGTCGCAGGGTCCAGGGCGGTGGCCGAGCCGGCTTCCCACAGCGCCCACAGCTCGCCGCCGGCCATCATCACCGAGGTGTTGGCGGCGTTGGCGTCGTCGGGGCCGGTGATCACCGAGCCCTTGCCGGGCGCAGTGCCGTAGCCGGGGGTGATCACCGCATTGGCGGCGGTGTCGTTGCGGCGTTTCACCGTGTCGACGAAGCGGGCGCTCATCCGGGCCTGGCCGCCGGCGATCTGGAACTTGCGGACCATGCCGTCGCCGTCAAACCAGTGGCCGACATCGCCGCCCGGGCGGCGGAACTTGGCCGGGCCGTTGCGGAACAGGGTGCCAGTAAGATCGGCCGGCGCCTTGCCGTGCAGGCGGGAGAGGCCCGTCGGCGCGACATCGGCCTCGACATCGGCCAGGCCCAGGGTCCAGTCGTTCGCCGCCGCAGCCCAGACGGCCTCGGGGGTCAGCAGGGCCGCGCCGCCGATCAGGGCCGCGCTTTTCAGGATGTCGCGCCGGTTCATGCTCGTCGCTCCCTAGTGCAGGTGGATGGCTTGGGCGGCCGCGCCGGCTTTCACCGTGAAGGCGGCGGCGTCGAAGCTGGGCGGGCCCATGTTCGGCTTGGCGTCGTTGGAGAAGCCGTAGGGCTCGACCGGCATGCCGAAGGGGTTGGTCCCCATCTTGCCGTCGCCGTCGACGTCCTGGAACGCGCGCACCGCGTAGGTCCCCGGCGGCAGGGCGACGATCTTGGCGGTCGGCTCGGCGTCGGCGGCGTCGGCCTGGGCGACGCGGGCCGGCTTGCCCGAGCTCCAGCCCTGGGCGCTGTCATAGACGGCGATCATCACCTTGCCCTGCTTGGCGGCCAGGGCGGGGAAGGTCAGGGTCAGATCGGCAGTCTCCTGGGCCTGGGCGGCCGAGGCGAACAGAACGGTGGCGAGCAACAGGGTCTTGAACATGGTGTTTTCCTTTGTGGGTTGAGGTCAGCCGAAGAACACCGCCCACATCAGGCGGCCGGGAATGAAGGTGAACAGGCCCGCGACCAGCAGGCCGCCGACGAACATGCCGGTCATGGCCCGGCGGTGGGTCGCGACCTTGCCGCGCTTGATCGCATAGACCGCGCCGGGCAGGCCGACGATCGTCCAGCCGGACAGCAGGTGGATGAAGCTGAAGTGGCCGGGATTGAGCTCGTGGATGAACAGCGAGCTGATCGCCGTCGTCCCCATGGCCAGCACCCAGGTCCAGCCCAGCAGCTTGTGCAGGGCCGTGCCCTTCACGCGCATCATCAGCACGATGCCGATGGCCAGCGCGACAAGGGCGGCGGTCAGGTGGATCTGGATCACGGCCGGGGCCGCGGCGATCCTGGAGAGGTCCGGCGCGTGCGGCCGAAAGCTGCCCATCGTCAGGGCGCCGCCCATCACCTTCGGCGCCGCGATGACGGCGGTCAGCACCGCCAGGACGACGCCGACGACGGCGTTGCGCAGACCGTCGCCCCGCATGATTGACTTGCCGTTCGCATCCATCTTCCCTCACTCCCGCTTCGAGCGGGGCGGTTCGCCTCGCCGTCGAGAACCTTCAGTGGAGTGGGCGGGCCCGTGTCTCAATCGTCGTTGCGTCAGTCGCCGGCCTCGTTTCGTGAACGGCTGGGGGACGCCGTTCACGCTGCGCGAACGGCCATGACCAGCAAGGAGGCCCTGCGCGGCTTCACGGTCTCGGCGGCGGCGGGCCTGTTCCTGGCGCTGATCGGCGCGTTCGGCACCAACGCCATCCCGTTCGGGACGCGCGTGGCCTACTGGGTCGGCCTGTGCCTGGCCGGCGCGATCGTCGGCACGGCGGTCACCCAGGTCATCGGCCGCGACGGACGGGCCGACGCCCGGCCTTGGCTTTATGGAACCCTGACGGTGATCGGCATCACCCTGCCCTTCACCGTGGTGGTCTGGCTGGTCAGCGAGCTGGCCTTCAACAGCCGCCCGCACGCCGAGAACCTGTCGGTCTATCTGGTCCCGGTGTTCATCGTCACGACGGCCATGACCGCCCTGAACTTCCTGGTCCAGCGCGAGCCCGCCCAGACCCATTCGGCTCCGACGGGCGCGCCGGCCCCGCGCTTTCTGGATCGCCTGCCGGCCAAGCTGCGCGGCGCCGAGCTGCACGCCGTCGAGGCCGAGGACCACTATCTGCGCCTGCACACCTCGCGCGGCCAGGACCTGATCCTGATGCGCCTGTCGGACGCGGTGGCCGAGCTTGAGGGCATCGAGGGCGCCCAGACCCACCGCTCATGGTGGGTGGCCAAGAGCGCGGTCGAGGGCGCCCGGCGCGGCGACGGCCGGGCGACCCTGCAACTCGTCGGCGGCGTCGAGGCGCCGGTCAGCCGCGCCTACGCCAAGGCCCTGCGCGAAGCGGGCTGGTTCTAGGCCGCCCGAGCCCTCGCCCGACCGACGTCGCCGACGCTGAACTGGCCCATCAGCTGGGTCAGGTTGTCGGCCTCGCGCGACAGGGCGTGGCTGGCGGCGGTGCTTTCCTCGACCATGGCGGCGTTCTGCTGGGTGGCCGGGTCCATCTGGGTGACGGCGACATTGACCTGCTCCAGGCCGGTGGCCTGTTCCTGGGCCGAGGCGGCGATCTCGGAGACCACGCCGTTGATCTGGCCGACCTGGGCGACGATGCGCGCCAGGGCCTCGCCGGTCTTGCCAACCAGGTCCACGCCCGCGTCCACCTGGTCGGTCGAGGCGGTGATCAGGGCCTTGATCTCCTTGGCCGCTTCGGCCGAGCGCTGGGCCAGGGCCCGGACTTCCTGAGCGA
>JAEXJH010000537.1 GCA_023445955.1 Pseudomonadota bacterium | reverse complement strand
CTCCAGCATCTCGTAGTCCAGCTTGCCCTTCACGCCGCTGAAGGCCACGCCCGGCGCCTGGTTGCCCGTGGCCTTGAAGATGCCGCCCAGCAGGCACGGCAGCAGGGTCACGCTCGCGCCATGGCGGGCGGCGAGCGCCGGCAGCACCTTCCAGGCCAGGTAGGCGTTGGGGCTGCCGTAGTCAAAAATGAAGTCGATGGCTTTGGTCACCAGGTCTCTCCCCAAGGGCGCAGGTCGATCTCGTGGGTCCAGGCCGAGCGCGGCTGGTCGTGCAGCCAGACATAGTTCGCGGCGATCTCGGCGGGCTTGAGGATCTCGTCGCGGTCCAGCAGGCCCTGGACGTCGTCGCGCATCGAGCGGGTGAAGACCCCGTCGATCGCGCCGTCGACCACGATGTGGGCCACGTGGATCCCCTTGGGCCCCAGCTCCCGCGCCGCGCTCTGGGCCACGGCGCGCAGGCCGGCCTTGGCCGAGGCGAAGGCGGAAAAACCCTCCTTGCCGCGCAGGGAGGCGCTGGCCCCGGTGAACAGGATGGTCCCCCGACCGCGCGGAACCATCACCCGCGCCGCCTCGCGGGCGGTGAGGAAGCCGGCGAAGCAGGCCATCTCCCAGACCTTGCTGAACACCTGGGCCGTGGTCTCCACGAGGCCGAAGCGGACGTTCGCGCCGATGTTGAAGACCACCACTTCCAGCGGTCCGACCTCGACCTCGATGCGGTCGACCAAGGCGATCATCTCGGCCTCCTGGCGGGCGTCAACGCCATAGGCGCGCGCGCCGTGGCCGATCTCGGCGGCCAGGGCTTCCAGCTGGTCGAGGTGGCGCGGGCGGCGGGTCATGCAGACCGTGTAGCCCTCGGCCGCGAAGGCCCTGGAGATCGCGCTCCCGACCCCGTCGCCGACGCCCACCACCAGGCAGGCGCCCTTTGAGCTGCTCATCGCCGTTTCCTCCGCTGTTCTCCGTTCAAGTTCGTATTGAATCTGTACTGAGTCAAATGCAGAATGGCGCCATGAAGTGGGAAGACCTCTCCGACCAGCCCTGCTCGGTCTCGCGCGCCTTGGCGGTGATCGGCGACCGCTGGACCTTGATGATCCTGCGCGACGTGTTCCTAGGGGTGCGGCGGTTCGAGGTGTTCCAGAAGCGCCTGGGCGTCTCGCGCACCATCGTCACCGACCGCCTGCGGGGGCTGGTCGACGAGGGCGTCCTGCGCAGGGTGGCCTATCAGGACAACCCGGTGCGGCATGAGTACCGGCTGACCGAGAAGGGCCTGGACCTGCATCCGGTGGTGATGGCGATCGCCCACTTCGGCGACAGCTACTACGCGGATGGGGCGGGACCGCCGGTGATAAGGCGGCACAAGGGCTGTGGGTGTGATTTCCACCCCGTGCAGGTGTGTTCGGAGTGTGGGGAGGCGGTGACCGCGCGGCAGGTCGAGGCGCGCGCGGGGCCGGGGTTTCCGGAGCCGTAGAGCGCTACAACTGCACTCAAAACTTCCGTCATTCCCGCCCTTGTGGCGGGAATGACGGAATGTTGGGAGGTGGGCGGAAGCTGGATAAAAGTGTGTTAGGCGGCCCCGCTCAAGAACCCCACCAAGCTGTGCGGCGCCCGCTCATCCAAACACAGCCCCAGCACCGCATGCGAGTCCGCCGCCGCCCTGCGCACCCGCGGAAACATCGCCGCCTCATAGGCCGCCAACGCCGCCTCCACATCCCCCGGATGCGCCACCAGCGCCAACCCCAGCTCCGCCCCGTCCAGCATCGCCATGTTCGCGCCCTCGCCCGCCGGCGGGGCCAGGTGCGCCGCGTCGCCCAGCAACGTCACGCCCGGCGTCCGCGCCCAGCCGTGGTCGTCCGGCAGGGTGTGCAGCGAACGCGGGACCAGTGGGCCGTCGCTCTGCGTGATCAGCGTCGTCAGCGCCGGCGCCCAGCCGTCGAACTCGGCGGCGATCCGGGCCTTGGCGGCCGCGTCGTCGGTGAAGTCGATGGCCTCGAACCAGGCCAGCGGGCGGTTCAGCGCGATATAGGCATGGGCCACGCCGCCCGGCTCGCGGTGACCGAAGATCCCCTGCCCCGGGGCCATGGCGAACAGCCCGCCGCCGCCCGCCGCGCGCGCCGTCTCCGGAAAGCGCGTGTCGACGTCGTGCAGCCAGGCCTCGACGAAGGTCGTGCCGATGTACTGCGGCTTGGCGTCCGACAGCAGCGGCCGAACCTTCGACCAGGCGCCGTCCGCGCCGACCAGCAGGTCGGTGACCGCGACCTCACCGTCGGCGAAGGTCACCTCATGCCGGCCGTCATCCAGCGAAACCACGCCGGCCAGCTTCTTGCCCCAGCGCACCGTCCCCTCCGGCAGCGACTCCAGCAGCACCCGCCGCAGCTCCCCGCGCGGGACCTCGGGCCGGCCGCCCTGGCCGTCGTCGGGTTGGTCCAGGAGCAGCGTCCCGTGCTTGTCGAGCACGCGCGAGGCCTGGCCGCCCTCATGGATCAGGGCGGTGAATTCCGCGAATAGCCCCGCCGCCTTCATCGCCAGCTGGCCGTCGGTCTCGTGGATGTCGAGCATGCCGCCCTGCCCGCGCGCGGCGGCCGAGGCCTCCGCCTCGTAAACCGTCGCGGCGACACCGTGGACATGGAGCACGCGCGCCAGGACCAGACCGCCCAGGCCCGCGCCGATGATCGTGATCATGGGATACCTTTCACATTGGAACGCCGTTCCATTTCACGCCTATTGGAACATCGTTCCAGACATGTCAAGAACAGCCCATGGCTCCCCGCACCGAACGCCGCGCCGAAGCGCTCTCGAAAGCCCGCATCGTCGAGGCCGCGATCGCCATCCTCGACGCCGACGGCGAGGCGGCCCTGACCTTCCGCGCCCTCTCTGCGAAGCTCGCGACGGGGGCCGGCGCGATCTACTGGCACGTGGCCGACAAGAACGACCTGCTGGCCGCCGCCGCCGACGACATCGTCACGCAGGTGATCGCCCAGACCCCGGCCGACGCCGAGCCGAAGGCGGCGATCCGCGCCATCGCCCTCAACGTGTTCGAGGCCGTCGACGCCCACCCCTGGGTCGGCGCCCAGTTCTTCCGCGACCCGGCCCGGCCGGCGGCGCTGCAAATCCTGGAAGGCGTCGGCAGCCGGCTGCACGCGCTGGGCGTGCCCGAGGACGCGCAGTTCGACACCGCCACCGCCCTGGTCAGCTACATCCTGGGCGTCGCGGGCCAGAACGCCGCCAACGCCCGCCAGGCGCGCGAGAGCGGTCGCACCGACCGTTCGGCCTTCCTAGGCGGGATCGCCGACCAGTGGGCGGCGCTGGACCCCGACCAGCACCCGTTCGTGCGGCGGATGGCGGCCCAGATGCGCGACCACGACGACCGCGCCCAGTTCCTGGCCGGGGTCGACCTGATCCTGGCTGGCGCGGCGACGTTGATCGGATAACGTATCCCCCAAGGGGCGCGTCAGGCGCGGGGGAGCTTCCATGGATCGTCGTCAGTTTCTCGTGGGCGCGGCGCTGACGCCGCTCGCCGTCTCGCCTGCCCTGGCCGCGCCCGGCGCGAAAGACGCCGAGCTCAAGGCGCTGCTGGACAAGTTCTGGGAAGCCGACCTCGACGCCTCGCCCGAGACCGCCACCAGCCGGGGCCTGGACGTCGGCGCTCGCGCAGGCCAGCGCGCCCAGCTGAACGACGCCTCGCGCGCGGCTCGCACCGCCTGGGTGGGCGCCCGCAAGGACCGCCTGACGGCCCTCGCCAAAATCGACCCGGCCCAGCTGTCGGCGACCTCGCGCGTCGACCACGAGGTCACGACCTACACCTACAAGCGCAGCGTCGAGGGCGGCGAGAAGTTCACGTATGGCGAAGGCGCGGCGGGCTTCGGCTACGCCCCCTATTCGCCCTATGTGCTGAGCCAGCTGACCGGTCCCTACCAGTCGGCGCCGGATTTCCTGGACTCTCGCCACCCGGTAAAGACCCAGGCGGACGCCGAGGCCTATCTGTCGCGCCTGGAGGCCTACGCCAAGGTCCTCGACGACAACACCGCTGCGTTCAAGATGGACGCCGCCGCCGGCGTGCTGGCCCCCGATTTCGCCCTCGACGCGGGCCTGGCCCAGCTGAAGCGCCAGCGCGCGCCGAGCCCTGAGCAGACCTCCATCGTCCAGTCCCTCGTCACCCGCGCCGCCAAGGCCGGCCTCGCCGGCGACTGGTCGGCCCGCGCCGGCGCCATCGTCGGCGGCAAGGTGCAGCCGGCCCTCGACCGCCAGATCGCCGCGCTGGAGGCCCTGCGCCCTAAGGCCACCGGCGACGCCGGGGCCTGGAAGCTGCCGATGGGCGAGGCCTTCTACGCCGGGGCCCTGGCCTTCCAGACCACCACCCGCCGCACGCCGGAAGAGGTCCACAAGCTGGGCCTGGAGCAGGTGGCCAGCCTGACGGCCCAGATCGACGTCCTGCTGAAAAAGCAGGGCCTGACCACCGGCACGGTCGCCGCGCGCCTGACCGCCCTGTCGGCCCGTCCCGACCAGCTCTACGCCAACACCGACGCCGGCCGCGCCACGCTGCTGGCCGACCTCAACGCCCAGACCCGGGCCATCCGCGCCCAGCTGCCGAGCCAGTTCCGCACCCTGCCCGCCGCGCCGGTCGAGATCGTCCGCGTGCCACCCGAGATCGAGGACGGCGCCCCGAACGGCTACGCCCAGCCGCCGTCGCTGGACGGTTCGCGCCCGGGCCGCTTCTACATCAACCTCAAGGACACCACCGAGTGGCCCAAGTTCAGCCTGCCGACCCTGACCTATCACGAGGCCCTGCCCGGCCACGTCTGGCAGGGCTCGATCGCGCTGGGCTCGCAGGAGATCCCGATGCTGCGCCGCGCCGGCATGGGCTTTGCGGCCTATAGCGAAGGCTGGGCGCTCTATGCCGAGCAGCTGGCCGCCGAGATGGGCGCCTACAAGGACGATCCGCTGGGCGAGATCGGCTTTTTGCAATCGCTGCAGTTCCGCGCCGTGCGCCTGGTCGTCGACACCGGCATGCACCACAAGCGCTGGAGCCGCGCCCAGGCCACCGACTACATGGTCGACAACACCGGCATGCCGCGCTCGCGGGTGCAGCGCGAGATCGACCGCTACTGCATCTGGCCGGGCCAGGCCTGCAGCTACAAGATCGGCCACACCGAGTGGGAGCGCCTGCGCGACGTGGCCCGCGCCAAGGCGGGCGCGAAGTTCGACCCCAAGGCCTTCCACGACGTGCTGCTGCGCGGGGCCATGCCGCTGGTGGTGCTGGAGCAGGTGCTCTCGACCATGACCTTCACCGCCTGACCGGAGACAGATCCATGGCCGATCCGCGCGACTTCCACACGCCCAAGGACCACTACACCAAGGCCGACCTGCTGGAGTCCGGCCGGGGCGGCTATTTCGGGCCCGGCAACGCTCAGCTGCCGGCCCCGCCGATGCTGATGATGGACCGCATCGTCGAGATCAGCCTGGACGGCGGCGACTTCGGCAAGGGCCACGTCGGCGCCGAGCTGGATATCACCCCCGACCTCTGGTTCTTCGACTGCCACTTCATCGGCGATCCGGTCATGCCCGGGTGCCTGGGGTTGGACGCCATGTGGCAGGTGATCGGCTACTGGCTGGGCTGGTCGGGCTCGCCCGGCAAGGGCCGCGCTCTGGGCGTCGGCGAGGTCAAGTTCCGCGGCGACATCACCCCGGCGTCCAAGCTGGTCCGCTACGAGATCAGCCTGCGCCAGGTGCGCCGAGGCAAGCTGGCCCTGGGCCTGGCCAATGGCCGCCTGCTGGTCGACGGCGAGTGCGTCTACACCGCCACGGACCTGAAGGTCGGAATGATCGAGAACCGCGGCTAGCCGCCCCGCCGCTCGCGCGCATAGGCGATCGGCGGGGTTCCGACCGCGCGGGCGAAGGCGACGCTGAAGGTGCTGGCCGAGCTGTAGCCCACCCGCGCCGCGACCTGAGCCACGCCGACCTTCTGGCGGCGCAGCAGGTCCTTGGCCAGGGCCATGCGCCAGCCCAGCAGGTACTCCATCGGCGCGACGCCCACCTCGCGCCGGAACCGCTCGAAGAAGGTCGAGCGCGACAGGGCCGCCTCGCGCGCCAGTTCCACCACCGTCCAGGCGTGGGTCGGGCGCTCGTGCATCCGCCGCAGCGCCACGGCCAGCTGGTCGTCGGCCAGCCCGCGCAGCAGCCCCGGCGGCGCGACCGCGCAGGCGGTGGAGCGCAGGGTCTCGATCAGCAGGATCTCCAGCAGGCGAGCCAGCACCACGTCCCGGCCGGGCCGGTCGGCGCGCGTCTCGCCGTTCACCAGCTCGACCAGGGTGGTCAGCCGGTCCTGGCCGCGCACATGGATCAGTTGCGGCAGCAGCGACACCAGCAGCTTGGCGTCGTCGGCGATGAAGTCGCAGTGCCCCACCAGCATCCGCACGCTGGGCGGATCGGCCGGATCGCCCAGCCGGAAGACGCCCGGGCTGATCTCGGTGCGCGGCGTCCGGACGTCTTCCGGCGGCGGCTCCAGGCTGGAGGTCGAGAAGTCGAAGGCCGCCGGCACGAGGACGAAGTCGCCCTGCTCCAGCGTGACCGGCGCCTGCCCCGCGACCGTCAGGCGGCAGGCGCCTTCCAGCATCGCGCAATAGAACGGCCGGCCGCCGTCGTCGGAACGGCGCACGCGCCAGGGGCTGGAGGCGACGACCAGCTTGGAGAACGAGGCGCTGGGCTGCAGCAGGCCAACGACCTGCGCGAGAGGATCTGCCATGTTCGGACTTTCGCCAACAACATCCGGACTTTCGATCGTAGCAGGTCCGATTTGTCCCTCCTACCTGACAGTCTCCCCAAAAGGAGCAGTCATGAACACGATCCTCATCACCGGATGCTCGTCGGGCTTCGGCCTCGAGACCGCCCGCTATTTCCTCGACCGCGACTGGACGGTCATCGCCACGATGCGGACGCCCAATCCCGACGTGCTGCCGGCGTCCGAGCGCCTGCGGATCCTGCCCCTGGACGTGACGGACACGGCCAGCATCGCCGCAGTCGTCGAGGCCGCCGGCCCGATCGACGCCCTGGTCAACAACGCCGGCGTCGGCCTGCTCAACGCCGTGGAGGGCGTCTCCATGGACCAGGCGCGCGAGGTGTTCGAGACCAACACGCTGGGGACCATCGCCACGACCCAGGCCTTCCTGCCGCAGTTCCGCGAGCGCCGCGCCGGCGTGGTGGTCAATGTCACCTCGACGGTGACCCTGCGGCCGCTGCACCTGCTGTCGGTCTATACGGCCAGCAAGGCGGCGGTGAACGCCTTCACCGAGTCGATGGCGCTGGAGTTGGAGCCGTTCGGCGTCCGCGCCCGCCTCGTCCTGCCGGGCCTGGCGCCCGACACCGCCTTCGGCGCCAACGCCCGCGCCCGGATGGGCATGACCATTCCCGAGCCCTATGCCGGGATTGCGGCCCAGGTCTTCGCGGGCTTCGAGAACCCCGGGGAGGTCACGCGGCCGACCGACGTCGCCGAGGCCGTCTGGCAGGCGGTGACCGATCCGGCCTCGCCGATGCGCACGTATGCCGGCGCGGACGCCGTGGCGTGGTCCAAGGCGATCTAGCCCGCTAGCGCCCCCGTCGCCCCAGCTTCTTCAGCGCCGCGCGCATGGCGACGGCTTGGGCGGCGGGGGGTTTGGCGTCCGCCGCGGCGGCCTCCAGGCGCGCGAGCAGGTCGGTCGGGATCATCGGCGCGCTCCGCGCCCTGGTCGCCGGCGCGGCCGGAACCATCGTCGCGATCTTGCGGGCGGTGGCCGCCAGC
>JAEXJH010000536.1 GCA_023445955.1 Pseudomonadota bacterium | reverse complement strand
CCGGAGTACCGGGCCGACTACCGTCGCTGGCGGGCTGGCGCCCCGATCGGCCTGGCCGAACGCTGGGGCCTGCGCGCGCCGCTCGACCCGGACCTGAGAGACGTCGACGCCAAGGGGATTTGGTCCGCTGAACCGCGTGAGCGCCAAGGCGCTGACCCGGCGGCGTCCGCGCCGGAGCGTCGCGCTCCAGAACACCGCGCCCCAGAAGCCCGCCCTACGGGTCGTCCGGCGGGACCTTGGGCATGTTCTCCGCCAGCCAGCGCTCGGCGCCCCGGTCGGTCTTGTCCTTGTGTTCTTCAAGGCTGTCATAGGCCCGCGTGAAGGCCTCGATGAAGAACTGCGGCCGGATATTGGTCATGCTGTCGCCGACCTTCTGTTCGAACCGACGGAAGGCTGCCAGCTTGATCGAGGCGGCCTGGTTTTCGGCGCAGCGCAGGGCGTGGTCCACCGAGCCGAGCATCAGGGCCTCCAGGATGCTGACCGGATCGGTGCTCGTGGCGTCGCCGAACCGGAAGATCCTGGCGATGTCCAAGGCGCCCGTTCCGGACTCGAAGTTGTAGTAGGTGCGCAAGGGCAGGCCCATGGCGTCGGCGACCTGCCGCGCCGACAGGTGTCGCAGCTCGCGAAGTTTCTTCAGGATTTGGGACAGGAGCTGGCCCTGGCGTCTCAGCTCCTCGGATGCGCGTTTGACCAAAGCGTTACTCGGCACTTGCTGAGTCTATCAGGCGACAAAGCGAACATCACGTCAAAGCACAACCCTGCGTGTCGTTAGAAAAAGTACCCGTTGGGGACCTTTTAGCGCGGCTAGCCGCAGAGGGCCCCCCGTGAGGCGCGCCACGATACGGGAACGGTTTCCCGACTTTTGGCGCGGGCCATGCCGCGTAACGGTTTGCGGCGTCTCCAAGTTGGCGTTCGAAGGCGGAAAGCCGGCGAATACCAATCCGATGACGGACGAAGCGCGATGCCTGGGCGGCGGGGGGCGCAACGTCAGGTGATAGTGGCGCCTTCCTCGTTCGAGTCCGTGCCTTGCCTCCGAAACGCGACGCCTTCGCCCTGGCCCTGGGCGCCCTACGACGCCGGCTTCGGCAAGGGATCGACGCGCCCGGCGACGCCTTGCCGATCCAGCTGGTCGCCTCGCAGCTGCACCTGTCCACGACCCCGGTGCGCGAGGTCCTGTCGCGTCTGGCCGGCGAACACCTCGTCGAGAAGCGCGGCCCGGTCTACACGCGGCCGCATCTGGACGGGGCGACCCTGGCGGAGCTCTACGCTCTGCGCGCCCTTCTCCTGGAAACCGCGATGGCTCCCGACGCCGGGCGGCGCGCCAGGCGGCGAACCTTTCCCGAGCGCCCGGTGCTTACCTTGGGCGATGCGCTCGCGGCGGTCGGCCGGACACCCGCCGATCTCGTGACGACCCTGTTCTTCGAACTGGTTCTGGCGGCGGGGGATCTGATCCTGGCCCAGGCCTACCAAGCGGCCACCGAGCGCCTGGCGCCGTATCAGCCGCTTGAGGCCCAGGTTTTTTCCGATCTGGACGCCGAGGCCTTGGGCCTGATCGCCGCGTTCGAAGCCCAGGAAACTCGGGCGCTGCTCCTGGGCGCCAAGGCCTATCACCGCCGACGCATCGCCGCGGCGGGGGCGATCTCCAGCCTCGCCCTGGGTGAAAAATATCGAACGGATATGGTTTGAATATCGAACATCCGGGGCGCCCCCTTGAGAGGCCGCGATTTGCGGCGATCTCTAGAAGGAGCCTGTCATGACCCCGATCAACACCGCGTTCCGCCTGCTGCGCTTCGGCTCGGCCAAGACCCTGACCCAGGCCGGCCTGCCGTTCGGCAAGCAAGAAGCCAGCGACATCAGCGACCGCTACGTCTGATCCGCCACGCCGCGCGCCGTCGGCGTCGGTGACGCCGGCGGCGTCGTCCTTCACTCCCTCCATCAAGGACTTCGTCCCATGACCAAGATCTTCCAATTCCGCCTCCTGACCCTCGGCTCCGCCAAGGCCCTGACCCAGGCCCAACAGCCGTCCGGCCTGCAGGAAGGCGTCGACATCACCGACTGCTGGGGCTGACCCGAAAGGCCGGACGTCCCAGCGATGTCCGGCCCGATCATCGGCGATGAGGCCTAGACCAAGGAGCGAGGCGATGAAGGTTTGGCTGGGGGAGCAGGTTCACGCCGCGCATGTGGAGACCGACGTCGTCCTGCTCGACATCGTTTCGGACGCCTATTTCTGCCTGGTGGGGGCGAGGGACCACTTTCGTCTGGGTCCGGGCCGCCAGGTCGAGGCCAGGCCGCCTCAGGCCGCCGACGACCTGATCGCCGCCGGATTGCTGACGGCGGCGCCGTCCAGCGCGTTTGATTGCACGCCGCCGGCCGTCACGCGCGGTCTTGAGGGTGAGACCAAGGCCGTTACGCCTTGGGCCTTCCTCGACGCGGCGAGCGCCAACATCCGCGCCGCCCGGGCGATCGCCAAGCTTCCCTTTCGCGAGGTCCTGGCCATGGCCGGGCCGTTGGCGCCGGGCGCCTTCGAGGTGCCGGATGCGCGCTTCCTGGCAGAGGCCGGGCGGTTCGATCGCCTTTCGCCGTGGCTGCCCAGGGCCGGCCTTTGCCTGATGCGCAGCCTGCAACAGAGACTTTACCTCCAGCGCCGAGGCCATCACGCGGCCTGGGTGTTCGGGGTGCGCACCTGGCCGTTCGAGGCCCATTGCTGGCTGCAGGCCGGGACGGTGGTGCTCGACGACCAGCCAGACCACGTCGCGGGCTTCACGCCCATCCTGGTGGTTTGAACCATGCGCGACTATCTGGTCATTGAAGTCGACGCCGGCGCCGATCCGGCCGTTTGGCGGGCCGCTGAAGCTCGGGTCCTGGAGACCGGTGCCTGGACCAAGGTCGCCGAGCGCCGGCGGTTCTCGATCTTTCTGGAGGCGGCCAGACCGCCGCCCTACCGGCACCTGCCCAACATCGCCGGCGGCCTGATCGGCGATGTCTTCGACGCCGACGCCGCCCGCCAGGGTCTTGGGCGGGACTTTGAGCTGCTGGGTGTCGGCGGCGACCCGCGAGAGATCGCCGATCGTCTGGTCGACCGGGCTTTTGGCCGCTATGTCGCCATCCTGGGCGACGATCAAGGATCGGCGCGCGTCTTGCGCGATCCGCTGGGCGTGATGGAGGCGATCGGCTGGCGGCGGGGCGGCCTGCGCTTCATCGCCTCGCGCCTGCCCGACCTGCCGGCCCTCTGGCCGGAGAGTCTGGCCATCGATTGGGACGGTCTGGCGGCCATCCTGCGCCAGAAGAATCTCGCCAGCCTGATCTGCCCGCTGGTCGGGGTGACCAGCTATCCGCCTGGTGTCCTGGCGGGGCCCGACGGCGCCGGGCCGCGCCTGTGGTCGCCTTCACGCTTCGCGCGCCGACCCAGGCCCAAGGCCGACCCCGGCGAACTGCGCCACCTCATTGACGGGGTGGTCGCCGCCTGGGCGTTGGGCCGCCAGAGCGCGTTTTGTGAAATCTCCGGCGGGCTGGACTCGGCGATCGTCGCGACCAGCCTGAAGCAGGTCGGCGCGCCCCTGGTCTATGGCGTCAATCACAGCTTTCCGAGGGACGAGAGCGACGAGCGGCTCTACGCGCGGGCCGTGGCCGATCAGATCGGCGTGCCCCTCGAGGTGGTCGATCGCCAGATACTGACCGTCACTCCCGAGAAGTTGGCCGGCGCCGCTGGCGGGCCGCGTCCCAACTATGTCGGCGGCGACCCCGACCATGACGCCGACCTGGCCCAGCGGCTGTCGGCGCCGGGCGTGGAGGCGATGTTCACCGGACGGGGTGGGGACGGGATGCTCTATCAGATGGCCCATCCGGCCCTGGTCCGCGACGTGTTGCGCGGCTCCTCCATGGGCGGGCGGCGGCGCGGCCTGTCGCTATTGGCCCGGCGCAACGCTACGACGGTGTGGGACCTGCTGCGGCGCGGACTGTCGACTAAGGACCTGTCCGCCGGCCTGGGCGTGCAGGCCTTTCTGTCGGACGCCACGGCCGCGAACGCCCCCGCGCGGCATCCCTGGCTGGAGGAGGCGCGGGTCCTGGATCCGGCCAAGCAGCTTCAGGTCCTGGCTTTGGTCAACGGTCTCAGTTCGTTCGGCGAGAGCCGGCGGCACCGGGCCGGCGACGTCATCGACCCGCTGATGAGCCAGCCGGTCGTCGAGTTTTGCCTGTCGGTGGCGGCCGGGCGGCTGGCCGTCGGCGACAATGACCGGCCGTTCGCCCGCGCCGCCTTCGCGGGCCGCCTGCCGCCCTTGGTGCTGAACCGGCGTGGCAAGGGCGACCTGACGACCTATTTCGCCCAGAGCCTGCGGGACAGCCTGCCGGCGCTGCGGCCCTATCTGCTCGACGGGCGGCTGGCGGCCGCAGGCCTGCTCGATGGCGCGCGGCTCGATGCGGCCCTGAGCCCCGAGCGCCTGGTGTGGACCAACATTTCCTCGGAAGTGTTCGTGATGCTTGCCCTGGAGGCCTGGGCTCGGTGCTGGAGCGACCGTCTAGCCGCCCTTTCCGGAGCCGGCGCTCGACAGGCGAGGGCTTCCTGAGTTTTCGCCCACCGTGCGATCGAGCAGGTCGAAGACCCGCTGGATATAGTCGCGGATATTGCCCGGTGAATAGAAGACGTGACCCTCGCCGCGATAGGTGACGAAGATCGCATCCTTGTTCTGCCGATAGAGCGCCCCGAACAGGGCGGCCGACTGGTCCAGGCCCTTGTCGTTGTCGCCATGGAAGATCGCCACCGGCGCGGTGATCCTGTCGACGAAGGTGATCGGGCTGTTGCGCAGGTAGAGCTGCGGGTCCTTCCAGGGCGGGACGCCCATTCGCGCCTGGCCGCTTTCCTGCCAGCCGGTCGAGGCCAAGATCGTCAGCCCGTCCTCGGGAACGGCGTAGACCACCGGACCCAGCCGCCCATAGGCGCTGGCCAGATTGACGGTCGGGGCAGTGGCGATCACCGCCTTGAACCGGGCGCTCTGGGTCGCCGCGGCGATCACGCCGTAGCCGCCATAGCTGTGGCCCCAGATCGCCACGCGGCCGGGATCGACCAGGCCCTGGGCGGCGGCGGCGTCAACCGGGGCCAGCATCTGGTCGGCCAGGCCTTCGATCGGCTCACGACCGGTCAAATAGGGCATGGCCGGGACGATGGCGGCGTAGCCGCGCGCGG
>JAEXJH010000535.1 GCA_023445955.1 Pseudomonadota bacterium | reverse complement strand
GGCGTTGCGTCGCCCGGCCCTTTTGTGTATGTAGCGCGACCCCAACACGACTCTGGCGAGCGTGGCGATACAGCCATAGGCGCTAGGTCACATCGAGAGCATCCGGCTCTCAGAAAGATACGACAATGGCCGAGATCATTCTGAACGTTGAAGTCCGTGACGGCGCCGGCACCGGCGCGGCCCGCGCTGTCCGCCGCGAAGGCAAGGTCCCGGGCACCCTGTACGGCGGCGGCAAGGCCCCGGTGAACATCGCCGTGCGCGCCAACGAATTCCGCAAGTCGCTGTACACCGGCAAGCTGCTGGGCCACCTGGTCACCCTGCAGTACGGCGAAGAGAAGCAAGCGGTCATCGCCAAGTCGATCCAATTCCACCCGGTCACCGACGAGCCGATCCACTTCGACCTGTTCCGCGTCTCGGAGCACCAACTGATCAAGATCGAAGTCCCGGTCCACTTCAAGAACCAGGACATCTCGGTCGGCATGAAGAAGGGCGGCTCGCTGGAAGTGATCCGTCACACCGTCGAACTGGCCTGCCCGGCCGACAAGATCCCGGAAGAGCTGGTCATCGACCTGGCCTCGCACGACATCGGCGACACCATCCGCATCTCGGAAGTGAAGCTGCCGGAAGGCGTGAAGCCGGCCGTGGACCGCGACTTCGTGATCGCGACCCTGAAGGCCTCGTCGGCCGCCCAGTCGGACGCCGGCGACACCACCACCGAAGGCTAATCGCCTCTCGGTCGGGTCTCCGATCTGATCTAAAGAGCGGGCGGGCCCTCGGGTCCGCCCGTTTTTGTTTGTGCTCTCGAGAACACCGCGATGCTGATCCTCGCCGGCCTGGGCAATCCCGAGCCCAAGTACGAGAAGAACCGCCACAACGTCGGCTTCATGGCCGTCGACGCGCTGGCGCGGAAATGGGGCGCGGCCCCGTGGCGCGCGCGCTTCCAGGGCCTGGCCTGCGAGGGGCAGGTCGGCACGCCCGACGGCCCGGTCAAGCTGCTGCTGCTCAAGCCCAAGACCTATTACAACGAGAGCGGCCGCGCCGTGGGCGAGGCGATGAAGTTCTTCAAGCTCCAGCCCTCGGACGTCATCGTCTTCCACGACGAGATCGACATGGCCCCGGGGCGCTTCCGGATGAAGGCCGGCGGCGGGGCCGCAGGCAACAACGGCATCCGCTCGGTGACCAGCCAGGTCGGCGACGCCTTCCGCCGCGGCCGCATCGGCGTGGGCCATCCGGGCCACAAGGACGCGGTCATGCACTACGTGCTGGGCGACTTCCACAAGGTCGAGCACCAGTGGCTGGACCCGATGCTGGACGCCATCGCCGACGCCCTGCCCTTCGCCGCCGTGCGCGACGACGAGCGCTACCAGGCCGAGGTCATGCGCCTGGCCCCCGCCCCCAAAGCCGACCCGCGCAAGCCCGCCAAGGACGACTGACGATGTTCTCGCTGCCCCTGCCGCTGATCGGCCTGTCGCTGCTGATCGCTGTTCCGCTGTGTGTACACGTCGTGCGCACAGGCCAGCAGATGTACTGGCTGTGGATCATCCTGGCGTTCCCGTTCATCGGCGCGATCGTCTACGTCGCAGCCATCATCGCCCCGGCCTGGTTTGGCGGTCGCACGGCCCAGAAGATGGGCCAGGCCGCGCGCAAGGCCATCGATCCTCAGCGCGAATACCGCGAGGCCGCCCGCGCCGTCGACGACGCCCCCACGGTCGCCAACCGCGTCCGCCTGGCCGTGGCCGCCACGGAGCTGGGCAAGCACGCCGAGGCCGAGAAACTCTATGCCGACAGCCTGACGGGCCTCTATGCCGACGATCCGCAGCTGCTGCTGGGCCGCGCCAACGCCTTGATCGAACTGAACCGCCCGAACGACGCCCTGCCGCTGCTGGAGAAGCTGGGCGAGTCGCCCAACGGCGGCCGCACCGCCCACATCATGCTGGCCCTGGGCCGCGTCTATCACGCCCTGGGCCGCGAAGAGCAGGCCGACACCGCCCTGCGCTGGGCCGCCGACAACTATCCGGGCTTCGAGGGCATCGCCCGCTACGCCGTCTTCCTGGCTCGCACCGACCGCAAGGACGAGGCCCGCCTCCAGTTGGCCGAGATCGACAAGCGCCTGTCCAAGACCCACGCCCACTTCCGCAAGGAAGCCAAGACCTGGCGGGACTTCGCGGCGGCGGCCGTCGGCGGCTAGGGTCGAGCCCCTCCACGCAGAGTCGTCAAAATCGCGTCATGGATTCATAGCCGCCCGGCCAAACCGCCGTCATGCAGCCGTGTCAGCTACCCCCGTTATGAGTTCCGGGGGATCATCCATGGCTTCGCGTTCGAAATACTGGCTGCTGACCGCCGCCAGCCTGACCATCATGACCGCGCAATCGGCCAAGGCCGCCGACGCCGTGGCGACCAATGCGCCCGAGGCCGCCGCCGAGGTCGACGCCGTGGTCGTCACCGGCACCCGCCAGGCCGGGCGCACCAAGTTCACGACCCTGGCGCCGGTCGACGTGTTGTCGCGCGAGTCGATCCAGGCCTCGGCCTCGCCGTCGCTGGCGACGAACCTGGCCCAGCAGATCCCCTCTTTCATCGTCCAGCGCCTGCCGACCTCCGACGGCCTGCAGTTCATCCGTCCGGCGACCCTGCGCAACCTGTCGCCCGACCAGACGCTGCTGCTGATCAACGGCAAGCGCTTCCACCGCTCGGCCTTCCTGGGCGCACGCGGGGCGCAGGGGCCGGACCTGGCGCAGATCCCGGACTATGCGGTCGGCCGCATCGAGGTGCTGCGCGACGGCGCCTCAGCCCAGTATGGCTCGGACGCCATCGCCGGCGTCATCAACATCATGCTGGACGACAGGGCGGGCTTCTCGACCTTCGCCCAGGCCGGCCAGTTCTATGAAGGCGACGGTACGGCCTACCGGCTGGGCGCGCACGGCGGCGTCGAGATCGGCGACGGCGGTCACCTGACGACCACCGTCCAGTGGTCCAAGGCCGACGCCACTTCGCGCAGCCGCCAGCGGGCCGACGCCATCGCCTTCCAGCAGGCCAGCGGCATCACCGTCGCCAACCCGGTGCAGAACTGGGGCGATCCAGAGCTGAAGACCCTGCAGCTGGCGGCCGACGCGGCCCTGCCGCTGGGGCCGACGGTCGAGGCCTACGCCTTCGGCAGCTACAGCAAGACCGACGGCGTCAACGACATCAATTGGCGCAACCCGTCCGCCAACCCGGCGATCTACAAGCAGACGGCGGCCTTCCCGGGCTTTGACCTGAACAAGATCTACCCCGCCGGCTTCACGCCGCGCGAAGGCATCCACGGGCGCGACGGCCAGGTGGCGGCCGGTCTGCGCAACCGCGTGAGCGACGTCTTCACCTGGGACCTCAGCGCCTCGTACGGCCAGAACGGCAGCCGCTTCTTCCTCGACAATTCGATCAACGCCTCGATGGGTCCAGACAGCCCGTTCGACTTCGACCTGGGTCGCCTGGTCCAGCGCGAGACGAACCTGAACGCCGACGCGGTGTGGCGCCTGCCCGTGGCGGGCCTGACCACCCCACTGAACGTCGCGTTCGGCGCCGAGACCCGCCGGGAGACCTATCGCGTCGAGGCCGGCGATGCGGCGTCCTATGCCGTGGGTCCCGGCGCGGTCTATGGCCTGGCGCCGAACTCCAACGGCTTCCCGGGCTTCTCGCCCCAGCAGGCCGGCGAGTGGAGCCAGCGCAGCCATGCGGCCTATCTGGACGTCGCCGCCGACCTGACCGAGAAGCTGAACGTGGACGGCGCGGTCCGCTACGAGCACTTCTCCGACTTCGGCGAGACCTGGAACGGCAAGATCGCCGGCCGCTACGAGTTCACGCCGAACGTGGCCATCCGCGCCTCGTACAACACCGGCTTCCGCGCCCCGACGCCTGGCCAGGTGAACAGCACCAGCACCTCGCAGGGCCTCGACACCGTCACCCTGCAGCTCTTCACGTCCGGACGACTGTCGCCGGTCAATCCGGTCGCCACGTTCCTGGGCGCCAAGCCGCTGAAGCCCGAGAAGTCCAAGACCTTCGCCGGCGGCCTGGTGTGGCGCACCGATGTGGGCCTGTCGGGCTCGGTGGACGCCTACAGCATCGACGTCAACGACCGCTTCTCCAGCTCGGCGACGATCACGGTGACGCCGGCGATCCGCGCCCAGCTGGCCGCCCTGGGCGTGCCCGGCGCCTCGTCCTTCACGTCGATCAGCTGGTTCACCAACGACTTCGACACCCGCACCCAGGGCGTCGATGTCGTGGTCAACTACGATCGCTCGGTCGGCCCGGGTCGCCTGGGCCTGACCGGCGCCTACAACCACAATGAGACCAAGGTGACCTCGGGCTCGCTCAGCGCCAGCGCGACCGCCAAGCGGATGTTCGAGGAATCCCGGCCGAAGGACAACCTGACCGGCTCGGCGACCTACAGCATCGGCCAGCTGCAGCTGCTGGGACGGGTGCGCTACTACGGCAAGTGGACCGACTCGACGGGCAATGCGACCGGCGACATCTTCCAGGACTTCGGGGCGATGACGTTCGCCGACATCACCGCCACCTGGAAGGTCAACGACAAGATCACCCTGCGCGCCGGGGCCGAGAACGTCTTCAACACCTATCCCGACGAGGCGGTGTTCCAAGCCAGCCGCGGTCCCGTCTATTCTCGCAACTCGCCGTACGACACCAATGGCGGCCACTACTACGCGCGCATCGACGTCCGGTTCTAAGGGGTCCTCATGCTAGAGCTCTCGCGCCGCAGCCTTCTCGTCTCAGCGGCCGCGAGCCCAGGCGTCGCGCTGGCGCCGCCGGGGGCGCTCTCGGAGAAGGATCCTCGGGACGAAGCCTATTGGGCCAAGGTCGCCGCGCTCTACGACCCGCCGCCCGCCGGCGTGATCCAGCTGGAGAACGGCAATTTCGGCGCGATGGCGCGGTCGGTGCGGGCGGCCTATGGCGTCCATACCGACCGGGTGAACCGCGAGACCACGCTCTACACCCGCGGGGCCATCGGCCAAGACCTGAAGGCCGTGCGCGCCAAGGTCGCCGGCCTGCTGGGCGTCGGGGCGGACGAGATCGCGTTCACGCGCGGCGGCACAGAGTCGATGCAGACGTTGATCGGCGGCTACAACAGGCTGAAGCCCGGCGACGGGGTGCTGTACGCCGATCTCGACTACGACAGCATGCAGGCGTCGATGGAATCGCTGGCCCGCCTGCGCGGCGTGAAGGTCCACCGCATCGACCTGCCCGAACCCGCCACGCGCGAGAACCTGGTCGCGGCCTATGACCAGGCGCTGGCCCAGCGGCCGGACGTGCGACTGCTGCTGCTGACCCAACTCAGCCACCGCACCGGCCTGGTGGTCCCGGTCGCGCAGATCGTGGCGGCGGCCCGCGCCCGCGGCGTCGACGTGCTGCTCGATTCCGGCCATGCCCTGGGCCAGCTGGACTTCTCGCTGACCGCGCTGGGCGTCGAATTCGCCGGCCTGAACCTGCACAAGTGGATCGGCGCGCCGCTAGGCGTGGGCGTCGTCTATATCCGCCGCGAGCGGATCGCCGACATCGACCCTTCGCCCCTCGAGCGGCCGTCCGAGCGCATCGACGCCCGGGTCCACACCGGCACGGTCAATTTCGCCGCCGTCCTGGCGGCGTCGGAGGCCATCGACGTGCACCAGGCGATCGGCGTCACGGCCAAGGCCGCCCGGCTGCGCTATCTGCGCGACCGCTGGGTGAAGCAAGTCCGCTCGCTGCCGGGCGTAGAGGTGCTGACGCCCGATGATCCCGCTTTGCACGCGGGCATGACCTCCTTCCGCCTGACGGGCCGCACGACCTTCGCCGCCAACGCCGAGCTGCGGAAGGATCTCTTCGCCAAGGACAGGATCTTCACGATCGAGCGCGACGGGCCGGCCAAGGGCTCCTGCATCCGAGTGACCCCCAGCTTCTGGAACACGCCGGCCGACATGGACCGCCTGGCGACCGCGCTCCGGAGCCGAACGGCCTAGTTAGAACAACTCGTCGCGTGGCGCGTTAACACTTGGCCTCACCCAAGAGCGCGGGACGTCGCCATGACCCTGACCCAGCGGATTGTCATCACTCAAGACGACGGCCGTGGCGTCATGGCCGTGGCCCTGGCCGCCTTGATGTTGCTTGGCGTCATCGCCGTCCTGGTCTTCGTGGGCCTGCACCCCGCGCCCGCCGAGGCGTCGGCGCACCAGCCGCTGGCCTCATCGCTCGCCAACGCAGACAAGCCGGCCTGCGCCGCGGCCCTGGCCAAGGCCCGCGACACGCGCGGACTGCCCGCCGACCAGGCGATCGCCGTTTCCACCGCCATGCTGCGGGCCTGCGACGTCCGCTAGGCGTCGCTCGCTGGTTGTTCCAGGCTAAGCCGTTGGAACGCTTAGGCGATTCACCGCTTGTCTCCTGGAAGAGCAACTGGGAGACCGCCATGGCTTTGCAATCCGACACCTCATCCAAGTCCAAGCGCGGCTTCGCCGCCATGTCCCCGGAGAAGCGGCGCGAGATCGCCG